>DVEE01000285.1 GCA_015295885.1 Leptolyngbyaceae cyanobacterium M65_K2018_010 | reverse complement strand
TGATGCCCATCGTGCGATCGCACTTTGCCAATGCCAACTCTACTGATTGGTCTACCGCCGAAACCAAACTCCAAACCTTGATTCGTGAATTTCTCGACCGAGGCCAAAAGGCCGATCGCGCCACCGACCAACTACTCAACGCCATTCATCTGATGACCCGTGAGGAAGCCCCCAACGAAGCCGAAATGAAGCGCCTGCAAGAGCTACTCTTTAAGCGCCTCAGCGAGGCCGATGCAGACTAGGTGAGGCTACCCCATGAGCAATCCCGAGCAAGCCAGGGCGGCCCCTGATGCGGTAAATCGGCTGGTAGCCCTGTTGGCCACTGAGCAAGACTACACCGGCCTAGAAATTGCCGAAACCCTCTGGCTATCCATGAAAATTGAAGCGGTAGCCACTGTTTCTGACGATGCTGCTGTGCCTGCAAACCCACCGCCGCTACCAGTCATTGAAGCGGGAGCTACCCCACCGCCGCCCATAGAAGCCCCAGACCTGACGATGCCACCGCCAGAACCTCGGGCCAATCTCAATTTGCCTTCGCCCCAGGCCGGTGTTTTACCATCCCAGACCTTACCCGTATGGGTAGCTGACCCACCCATGCTGACAAACCCCCTCGATATTATCCGGGCGTTGCGACCGCTGCTGAAAAAGTTTGCCATCGGTGGCGGCAGCCGAATTGACGAGGTGGCTACCGCCGATAAAATTGCCCGTACCCAGCTCTGGGTGCCCGTCCTAGCGCCCGAGCAGCGTCCCTACTTCGATGTGGTGCTGGTGGTCGATCGCAGCTCGTCCATGCACATCTGGCAGCGTCTCATCGACGACATTGTGCGCATTTTGAAGCGCTATGGGCTGTTTTGGAATGTGCAGGTCTATGACCTGGTGGTCACCCCCGATGCTCCCAAGCCCGAAGAGGCTGTGTCGCTCATTTCAACCCCCCGCCGACCCGGCCATCGCCCTAGGGAACTGATCGACCAGCAAGGTCGGCGTTTGGTGATTGTGCTGAGCGACTGTGCCGCCCCCTACTGGTGGCAGGGCACACTCTTACCCATCCTTAACGCCTGGGGGAGCATTATGCCCACTACTGTTTGGCAAATGCTGCCCCCCTGGATGTGGCGACGCACGGCGCTGGGGCAGGGTACCGCCGCCGCCTTTCGCAGCGATCGCTATGGAGCCGCCAACCCACAACTGATCACCCATCTTCAGGAATACGATGACCCCGACGCCTTGACTATTCCCCAGCGGCTGCCGCTACCTGTGGTTACGAGTGACGTAGCCGACCTGGCCCAATGGAGTCGGATGGTAGCGGGCGATCGCCGCAAGGTTGTCCCAGGTTTTTTGCTGCCCCAACAGGGCGGCCCCATCCCCCGCACCAGCACCTACCAAGAGCTAGCCAACCAGCGCACCCCATCCAACACCGAAGACCCCGCCGCCGAGCAAGCCGCCCAGCAACAAGCCCTGGAAGACCTTGCCCGTGAACGGGTAGAACGCTTTTTAGAACTAGCCTCTCCCGCCGCCCAGCGACTCATCATGTTGCTGGCCGCAGCCCCAGTCATCACCCTGCCTGTGGTGCGCCTCATTCGTGACTCCATGCTGCCCGATATAGCGTCCCCGCTGCCGGTAGCAGAGGTATTTTTAAGTGGTCTGTTGCAGCGGCTGCCAGGGCAATCGTCCACGGCATTAATGCCGGTGGCGGAGGCGGGAGAAGCAGACCAACCCTCCATTGCCGCTCCCGATCTCGTGCAGTACGACTTTGCTCCCAGGGTGCGGGCACTCCTGTTAGAGTTTTTGCCCCCCGTAGACACTATCGAGGTTATTAACAGTGTCTCTGCTGCCGTTGAGCAGCGCTGGAATAAAGTCTCTACCGTAGATTTTCGCGCCTTTCTCACCGATCCCACCCTGCCCGTGCCCGAAGGGCTGCAACAGGCCAAATCCTTTGCCAGTATCACCGCTGACATACTGGATCAGCTTGGGCCTGAATATGCCGAATTTGCCCAAACCCTGCGCCGAGGCAGTCAACCTCCTCCCTCCCCAGAGCCAGGAGACTTTGACCCCAACGACTTCCCTCTCCAAGACATTGAGTATGAAGTCGCCGAATTCATTGCCTTCCCGCCCCTAGAGCCCTTTGAGTTCACCGAAGCCCACTTCGAAGAAGAGGTTGACGAAGCCCCAGAGGAAGAAGTCTCACCCGCCCCAGATCTAGAGCCCTTTGAGTTCACCGTAGTCACCCTGCGGCAGCGGCCTGCCCAACAGCAACGCACCCGCAAGCAAACCCAACAAACCACCGAATGGGAAATTCACCGCCAGCAGCAGCGAGCCTACCGCTGGGTCGAAACCCTGCCGGGCGACATCCCCCTAGAAATGGTCGCCATCCCCGGTGGCACCTTTGCCATGGGCTCTCCTGAGGATGAGCCAGAACGCTATGAGGATGAATCGCCCCAGCACGAGGTTACCGTGGCCCCGTTTTTTATGGGGCGCTACCCGGTGACCCAGTGGCAGTGGCAAGCGGTGGCCCAACTACCCCAGGTCGAGCGAGAGCTAAACCCTGACCCATCGCGCTTCAAAGGGCAAGATCGCCCGGTAGAGGGAGTCAATTGGTACGACGCCACAGAGTTTTGTGCTCGCCTCTCCGCCCATACGGGCCGAGCCTATCGCCTACCCACCGAAGCGGAATGGGAGTACGCCTGCCGCGCCGATACTACCACCCCCTTCCACTTTGGCGACATGATAACCACCGAAGTGGCCAACTACAACGGCAGCGCCTACCGCAACGGCCCAGCCGGAGACAGCCGAGGCGAAACCACCCCCGTAGACCACTTTGAAGGGGCCAATGCCTTTGGCCTCAGTGATATGCACGGCAATGTTTATGAGTGGTGCCAGGACCACTGGCACAGCGATTACAAAGGTGCTCCTACCGATGGTAGCGCCTGGCTGAGCGAGGACGAAGGCGCAAGGAGGATAATACGCGGCGGTTCTTGGAACAACAATCCGGGGTATTGCCGCTCTGCCCCGAGGCCTCTGTAACCCTTTCTCTCTTTTCCCCTCTTCCCCTCTTTGGCGCGTAGCGCCTCGATTTTTTTGAAGGAGTTCAGGGAGTTCAGGAGACAGAAGAGTACATCACCTTTGTCATTCTGATCTCCTAACTCCTGTATTCTGATCTCCTGACTCCTGTATTCTGATCTCCTCCCCCCCTTTATGAACGACCTCCCCATCATTCAAAAAACCCACGACCTGATTAAGTGGTATGTGCCCATTCTCAACCGACTACCCAGAGACCATAAATTCACCCTGGGCGATCGTATCGTCACCCAACTCTACGACCTGCTCGAAGGCTTGATCAAAGCCCGCTACAGCCGCGACAAATTGCCCAAACTCTACGACCTCAACCTGCAACTTGAAATATTGCGCCATCAAACCCGCCTACTGCTCGACTTTGAGCTGCTCTCTGCCAAACGCTACGCCTACGTGGGTCAACACATTAACAGCATTGGCATTGAACTCGGCGGGTGGATTAAGCAACAAAAGGCAGATTAGAGTTAGCCGCTAGGTGGTCGACAACATCCACCTCCTGACTCTGAAAAGGAGACAGAATACAGAAGCAGTGATTCTACCTCTCCGCCTGCCGCCTGATCTCCTGCCTCCTGATCTCCCCCCTCCATGAAACGCTACGCCAACCTCTGGCCCGACATTATCGCCTTTGAAAACCTGCTCCAGGCCGCCTGCCAGGCCCAGCAGGGCAAGCGCTTTCGGCCCAATGTGTTGGCCTTTAACCACAACCTCGATCAAGAACTTCTGCGCCTGCAAACCGAACTTTCCCAGAAGACCTATCGCCCTGGCGGCTACCGCACCTTCAAAATCCAAGATCCTAAGCCCCGGATGATTTCTGCGGCACCCTATCGCGATCGGGTAGTGCACCATGCCCTGTGCAACGTCATTGTGCCACCGCTGGAACGCACCTTAATTGCCGATACCTACGCCAACCGCATCGGCTACGGCACCCACCGTGCCCTCAAGCGCTTTGTACACTTTGCCCGTAGCCACTGCTACGTGCTCCAGTGCGATGTGCGTAATACTTTCCCAGCATCGACCACGGCATTCTCAAAGCCACCCTTCGCCGCAAGATCAAATGCCCCGATACCCTGTGGCTGATCGATACCATCATCGATGGCAGCAATCCCCAGGGCAATGATGTGGACTATTTCCTAGGGGATGAGCTGCTCACGCCTATCCAACGGCGGCGGGGGCTACCCATTGGCAACCTCACCAGCCAGTTCTTTGCAAATCTCTACCTCAACGGATTTGACCACTTTGTTAAAGAAGACCTCAAAGCCCGTCATTACCTCCGCTATGTGGATGACTTTGCCCTGTTCAGCGATGATCGGGGCTTTTTAGCAGAAGCTCGGCAGGCGATCGAAGCCTACCTAGCAACCCTACGCTTGCGCCTGCACCCAATTAAAAGCCAACTGTTTGAAACCCGCCTTGGGGCAAACTTTGTGGGGTTTCGGGTGTTGCCCGATCGCATTCGCGTTCGCAACGATAACCTGCGTCGAGCCCGCCACCGTGGCCACTATCTACAAGCCAACTTTTTCAAAGGCGAACTTTCCTTGACTGATCTGGTGCAACGACTCCGCAGTTGGGAGGCCCATCTACTCCACGGCGATACCCAAGCCCTGCGCCGCCAGATTTTTGACCAGTTAGTGTTCCATCCCCCACCAGAGCCAAAGCCCCTAAAACAGGGTTCTCTTTGCGTACCAGATATGGAGTTTTAGCGCTATGGTACAAAATGGGACAGGCCAGCGAACGCGGCGGTTCTTGGAACAACAATCCGAGGAATTGCCGCTCCGCCTATCGCAACAACAACAACAACCCGCGCAAAACCAACAACAATATTGGTTTTCGAGTTGTGAGTAGTGCCCCGAGCACTCTTCTGGGCCAGAGCCAGCCGGTGGGATATTGGCTGGGAGCGCGATGAAGAGTCCAGACCTGTTCCGGTGATGTTGGTAACAGCATCCGAAAATAAAACGGGCCAGTCAGCTTGGTAGGTACGCCGAAGAGTTGGCTGGCTCTCTCCTACTCCTCCCATGCCCCTCACCCTTCGCCGCACCCCCCGCACCGCCCGTGGCTTTGTCGAGCCCCTGCTCGAAGTTGGCGAGGCCCTACCCCTGCACATGGTGCTGATACCCGGGGGCACCTTTTGGATGGGTTCTCCTGAGGATGAACCACAGCGACTGGACAGCGAAGGGCCCCAGCATGAGGTGACGGTACCCTCCTTTATGATGGGGCGCTACCCGGTCACCCAGGCCCAGTGGCAAGCGGTGGCCCAGCTACCCCAGGTTGAGCGAGAGCTAAACCCTGACCCCTCCTACTTTAAAGGGCAAGATCGCCCGGTAGAGCGAGTCAATTGGTACGAGGCCGTAGAGTTCTGTGCCCGCCTTTCCGCCCACACGGGCCGAGCCTACCGTCTGCCCACCGAAGCCGAGTGGGAGTACGCCTGCCGCGCCGATACTACTACGCCCTTTTACTTTGGCAACACCCTCACAACCGAGGTCGCCAACTACAACGGCACCTACACCTACGCCGATGGCCCTAAGGGCGAGTATCGAAAAGAAACGACCCCTGTAGACCACTTTGGCATCGCCAATGCCTTTGGCCT
>DVEE01000028.1 GCA_015295885.1 Leptolyngbyaceae cyanobacterium M65_K2018_010 | reverse complement strand
AGCTATTCCCTCCTGTCGCGGCGGTTGGGGGCTATTCCCAGCCAGTCGGTGGGAGGCTTCTGCGGAGCTACCGCCCTGCTAGCCTGGTGTTGCCACGGGCTGCTGGAATCAACCGTCCTACCGTCCGCTCCAGCGGGGCTGGCCATTTTAGCCCTGGGCCTCGGGCCAGTGGGGCTGGCCTTTTTCCTCTGGGACTACGGCGTCAAGCACGGCAATATTCGGGTGTTAGGGGCCCTATCCTACGCCGCTCCCCTGATCTCCACCCTGCTGTTAATCGCCGGTGGCCTGGCCGAAGCCACCTGGTCCCTGGGGTTGGCCTGCCTGCTCATCGTCGGAGGGGCTTTCTTGGCCACCCTGGATTCCTTCACAACAGTTTGAAGTACTATTGAGCCCATTGCATTGCCACCTTCCATGAACGAGGGCGCCGACCAACGCCGAATTAGCTACCGTTTGCTGTTTACCACCCTCTGGGCCACTCTATTGCTGCTGGCGGTAGAGGCGATCGGCGGTTGGGCCAGCCATTCTCTCACCCTGTTGGCGGAGTCTCTGCATACCTTAATCGATGGCTTTAGCACGGTTCTGAGTTTAGTGGCCGTTACCTCGCCCCAACGACAAATGGGCCGAGAGGTCTGGGGCCATGGCCGGGCGGAGGTCGCGGCTACCCTGGTCATCTGCGCTTTTTTGGGGTTTACCGGTATCAGCCTGCTCTTCATCGCCCTCGGTCAAATTGTCCAAGCCCTGGGCGGCGGTGCCAATGCCTTTCCGGTGTCCCTGGATGCTCCGGTGCTGCGGTTTACCGCCATGATGGTGATTGTCAATGTAGCCCTGGGTGTCTATGCCAGCTACCAGGCCCGGAGTCTCAATAGTTTGGCCCTTAAACTGAATACCCAGCATTTTTTGGCCGATGCCTGGCTGAGCCTGGTCATGGTGGTGGTGCTGATTGCCATTTGGCAAAACCAGGCCTGGCTGGATCCCACCTTTGCGTTGCTTTTGCTACCTCTGGTGGCTCGCAGCCTGTGGCGAGTCCTGAACGAGCAGTTACCCATGCTGTTGCGGCCTACGGCGATCGCTCCCGAGGCCATTGCCCACCTGGTTACCCAGGTGGAGGGGGTGACCCACTGCCGCCGCATTCGATCCCGGGGCATGGTGGGTCGTCAGGTTTGGGTCGAACTGCACCTGGTCCTTCACCCTGAGTTGATGGAGGCCGCCGACCAAATTGAAGCCCAGGTTGAAGCTCTGCTGCGCAAGCAGTACGGTCCTCTCCGGGCCCAGGTCTGGGTAGAACCAGCCCGTCGTCAGGAAACCTATTTGCCCCCAGACCCGGTGGACTATTTACCCCCCTCGGAGGGGGGCTGGGGTTAGCAGGGTTTGGAAGAACCCTTTAGCTTGGCTCCTTCCTCGGGGTGAGTGGTCAGTTGCATGGGCCCCAGATAGCGGGTTAGGTAGGGCGAAAAGACTTCGTAGATCAGGGTGAGGGGCTTACCCCGATGCCAAAACAGGTAATGCCGACCCCAAAAGGGCCCGGGCTGATCAAAGGCGGCTTCCAGAGCAGCCGAATCACCGAAATGGAGTCCTTGAATATCGCGGTACAGCTCGGTGCGCAGACGGGCTAGGCTGGCCCAAATGGGCAGCGATTTATTTTGCAGATAGTCATCCACATGGCTGGCTTCCCACCAGGAGGTCGCGTAGGCCAGACGCTGCCCCGAGGCCGTCCGCAGCCAAACCTGGCGGCGTAGCCGGGGCCCCGGTACGACCCGAATAATATCGGGAGCCCCATCTAAATCCATGCCTACGAGAGACATATCAATCACATCGACTTCGGTGCGCTCGCGGGTTAGCAACTGCAGATGGCGGGTGGGCGAGCCATCCCCCAGCAGTAAAATTTGCCAGGCTGGCGCCAATTGGTCGTGGGGTAGCCCCCTTTGAACCGTGGGTTGGCCAGCCTGCCAGAGGGGCCTGAGGGCATGCCAATCACCGGGGAGGGCGTTGTTATCCAGGGGCTGAATCGCAGAGGCCAAGGTGTGTTACAAAAGTTCATCTCTGAGTCCATAGTATCGTGGTTTTCCTGGGGGATACAGGAGACCGGATTCATTGACTAAACTACACCGTTCAGTTAAATTCGAGATGGTTTTGGTCTATCCTTTCCCCTCACCGGTTGTTGGCCATCCATGAGTGCCCGTTTTGAACAGCCCTGGAAAAAACCGACGGTCTGGATTGCCCTGGCAACGCTGCTTTTAGTGGGTTTGGGGGTCACCCTAGCGGTTCGCCCTCGCCTGGCCACGCGCCAGCGGGTCGAAGAGCAGGCCCCGTTGCCGCTGCCCAAGCAGGTGAAGGTGGTTGCCCTAGGCCGAGTTGAACCCGCCAGTCGGGTGATTGATGTGGCGGCTTCGGATGCAGGTCGGATTGCCTCCCTGCTGGTGGCCAAGGGGGATGTGGTGGAAAAAGGCCAGGTGCTGGCCTATCTGGATCGCTACCCAGTACGCCAGGCAGAGCGGGACTATGCGGCCAGCCAACTGGCGGAGGCCAGGGCCCAGCTAGCGGCAGAAACCAGCCTGGGTCAGGCCCAGGTGCAGGAGGCCGATACCCGCATTAGTCAGATTGATCAACCCCAGCGGGCGGCGATCGCGGCCCAAGCAGCGGCCATCCAGGGGCTTCAGGCCGAGCTCGATGTTGCAGAAATTGACCTGGCCCGGTTTCAACAGCTAAATGAGTCCGGGGCCCTTTCTCGCCAGGAACTAGATCGCCAGCGGGCTACGGTGAACCGCCTGCGGGCTGACCTGAGCAATGCAAAGGCCACCCAACAGCGACTAGAGCAAGCTCGCCTGAACGACCTGAAAAATGCGGCAGCCCAGCGAGGAGCGGCCCAGGCCCAGGCGACCCTGGCCCAGGTGCAGAGTCGGGTCAATTCGGCAGCCCAAAACCTGGCCCTGGCCGAGTCCCAGCTAGAATTGATGGTGATCCGAGCTCCCCAGGCCGGGCAGGTGCTCGACATTTTTGCCTACCCGGGGGAGGCGGTATCCCAAACGGGAGGGCCGGTTTTGGCCCTGGGGGATACCCGCCAGATGTACGTGGTGGCCGAGGTGTACGAAACCGACATCGGGCTGGTGCAGGTCGGTCAGCCCGCTACTATCACCAGTCGCAATGGCGCCTTCGCTGAGGCGTTGACTGGCACCGTGGCTGAAATTGGCCTGCAAATTGCTAAAAATGACGTGCTAGACGATGACCCCGCCGCCAATGCCGATGCCCGCGTAGTAGAGGTGCGGATCCGCCTGGATCAGAGTGGGGTCGTCGCAGGGCTGACCAATCTGCAGGTCGATGTGGCCATCGACATTGACCCATGAGGTTAAGAATTAGGTCATCTAAGCCCTTCAAGAGCGCTAGTACTCGGCCTATTCCCCTGGCTTGGTACAACCTCCTCCACGAGCGGGCCCGACTGCTGGTAGCGGTGACCGGCGTGGCCTTTGCGGTGTTGCTGATGTTTTTGAACCTGGGCTTTTTAGGGGCTCTGCTCAACACCACTACCAACTTTTACGATCAGTTCAACGGGGATATTTTCTTAATCTCGCCCCAGTCCCTGGAAATTAGCTCTACTAAGGCCTTTCCCCGCGAACGGCTATACCAGGCCGCCGGCATTGAGGGGGTGGAGCGGGTCATGCCGCTGTACACCGAGTATGCCCTGTGGAAAAATCCAGAAACTAAAATCAGCCGGGCTCTGTTTGTCTACGCCTTTAATCCCAGCGATCCGGTCTTTCTGATGCCGGAGCTCAATACTACAGAGGGAAGAAGAGCCCTGCTACAGCCCAATGCCGCCTTTATCGATCGGCGATCGCGACCGGAATTTGGTCCCCAAACCCTAGGGCTGGAAACCGAAGCGGATCGCCGCCGCATTACCATTGCTGGCCAGTATGACCTGGGCGGTGGTTTTGCCGCCGATGGTACGTTGATCATGAGCGACCAGAACTTTCTGCGTTATTTCTACCCCCGGCCCCTCAATCAAGTGAACCTGGGTTTGGTGCTGCTAGCACCAGGGGCCGACCCCCAGCGGGTGAAAGCGGCGATCGCCGACCGGCTGCCGACAGACGTCGAAGTCTATACCAAAGCCGAAATCGTCCTCAAAGAAAGCCAGTTTTGGCTACAAACCACCTCCATCGGCTTTATTTTTGGCCTGGGCGTGTTGGTGTCCTTTGTGGTGGGCACGGTGATTGTTTACCAAATTCTCTACACCGACATTCGCGACCACCTGCGGGAATACGCCACCCTCAAGGCGATCGGCTTCGGCGGCGGATATTTGTTTAAAACGGTGATTCAAGAGGCGATCATTCTGGCGGTGATGGGCTATATCCCCGGCCTGATTTTGGCCCTGGGCCTATACGAACTGGCGACTCGAGCCACCGCCGGCACCCTACCCATGGAAATGAGCCTGTTTCGAGTGGTCTTTGTGTTCACCCTGACCGTCGCCATGTGTACCCTATCGGGGCTAATTTCGGTCCGCAAAGCCGTGCTGGCCGACCCCGCGGAGGTGTTTGCCTGATGCGCACGCCCCTGGCCCTGCTGAACCTCACCCACGATCGCAAAAAGTTCGCCACGTCCCTGGCCGGGGTGGCCTTTGCCGTGCTACTGATGTTCCTGTTCTCCGGCTTTAAGAACGCCCTCTACGACAGTCAAACCCAGCTACTAGAGCGGCTCAATGGTGAAATCGTGATCATCAACCGGCTGAAGGAAAATATGTTTGTGCCCCGCGCCTTTGCCCGTCGGCGCCTGTACCAGGCCCAGTCCTTTGCCGGGGTGGAGGGGGCCTACGCCATTTACACCAGCGATGCCCGCTGGAAAAACCCTGAAACCAAGAAAACTCGGCCGGTGCGGGTGATTGCCTACAATCCTTCCGAACCGGTGCTGACCCTACCAGAGGTGCTGGCCCAGCAGCCCCAGTTGATCCTGCCCAATACGGCCTTGATCGATAGCCGGGCCAGAGCTGAACTGGGGCCCCGCCAGGCCGGTATTATCAGCGAGCTGGCCGATCGCGAGCTGCGCATCATTGGCACCTTTAGCCTGGGGACAGACTTTGCCGCTGGCAATGGCAACCTGATTATGAGCGACCAAAACTTTCTGCGCTACTTTGCTAATCGCGGCCCCGAGGAGGAAACCCGCAGCTTTGCCACCGCTGACCTTGGCCTGCTGAAGCTCGCCCCGGATGCCGATGTAGAGGCCCTGGTGCAAACCCTGCGGGATAACTTGCCCCAGGATGTGCTGATTTTGCCGAAGTACGGCCCGGAGGGCTTCATCCAGCGCGAGCGCCAATACTGGGAAGAGAACACTAACATTGGCTTTGTCTTCTCCCTGTTGACGGCGATGGGCTTTGTGGTGGGGATTATTTTGGTCTACCAAATTCTCTACACCGACGTGGCCGATCACTGGTCAGAGTATGCCACCCTTAAGGCCATGGGCTACGACAATCGTTTCCTGTTTGGCGTGGTAATTCAAGAGGCGGTCATTCTCTCGGTGCTGGGGTTTATCCCCGGGTTAATGGTTAGTAGCTTGTTCTACCAGTTGGGCGCTAGGGTCACCGGCCTGGTGTTTAAGCTGACCCTGGAACGGGTGGTTAACATCTATATCATGACCTTTGTCATGTGCCTGGTTTCGGGGGCGATCGCCGTTCGCAAAGTTCAGCGCACTGACCCGGCGGAGGTCTTTGGCCTATGAATTCCTCAACCCCGGCCACTATCAACGGCCCCTCGATCCCAGCGGGCGAATCCTCGGTCCAGGTGCGGGATTTGAACTACTTTTTTGGCCGGGGCGACCTGCGTAAGCAGGTACTTTTCGACATTAATCTCGACCTGCAGCGGGGCCAGATTGTCATTATGACGGGGCCCTCTGGCTCGGGTAAAACCACCCTGCTGACCCTGATTGGGGCCCTACGTTCCGCCGACCAGGGTAGCCTGAAGGTGCTGGGGCAGGAGTTAGTGGGGTTGGGCCACCGCCAACTGGTGGAGATCCGGCGCAACATTGGCTTTATCTTTCAGGCCCATAACCTGTTCGAGTCTCTCACGGCGGCCCAAAATGTCGAAATGGCGGTGGAACTGACTGGCAATTTTCGCCATAAGCGACAGCGGGCGGAGGAGATCCTGGCCAAGGTGGGCCTGGCCGATCGGGCCGACTATAAACCGGCTGCCCTGTCCGGCGGGCAGAAGCAACGGGTGGCGATCGCTCGGGCCCTGGTCAACCAACCGCAACTGATTTTGGCCGATGAACCCACCGCCGCCCTGGACAAACAATCGGGGCGGGAGGTGGTGCTACTGATGCAACAGCTGGCCCAGGAAGAAAACTGCACTATCTTGATGGTGACCCACGATAACCGCATTCTCAACGTGGCCGATCGCCTGATTGACCTGGTGGATGGTCGCCTGGAGGCGGACGAAAATCCCCAGCAGTTTATCGATGCCCACGCCCTCAAGGCCCTAGATGGCAAAATGTTCATTATGTAGGGGGTTAGGCGGTGCTTAACCGGCTGGCCTTATGCTGGTCTTGGTAGTCTCAGGCGGTTTCCCCATGGCCCTCTCCTTTGTCAGTACCGTGCAGGCGCTTACCTACACCAAGGTGTCTGACTACCTGCAAAATGCCCCACTGTTCAAGGAAAACCTGCGCAGCTATGCCGATGCTCCCAAGTTTGACCTCCGCTACGGCTCCACCCTGGTCGAAGTGGACGTGCTGCCCTGGGAAATCCACCCCTGGGAAGAGGCCGACCTGGCCACGGTGCGGGCCACCAGTTGGGTCACCCTGGGCAGCGTCATCAACCAGGAGTTGATGCACTTTCTGCTCACCGAAAACCGCCGCATGCGGTTTGGTGCCTTTCACCTGGGGGAAGCGAATCAGGTGCTGTTTGCAGAGAGTGTGCTCGGCGGTGAAAACATGGACCTGATGGAGTTGCAGACCTGCATTCTCTCGGTAGTTGCCATCGCCGACACCTACGACGACATCCTGGTCAAACGCTTTGGCGGCCAACGGGCGATCGACCAACTGGATTTATCCGCCTTTAGCCAGGATTGACCCCAGCCCGATTGCCCGCCCCGCGGTGCGAGGCGGCCATCTATGCCGCCAGCCACGGTCGAGGGTCAGCCCATTGACGGATGGGTGAACAATCCAGGTTAGCAGCGGTCTAGGATTCCCTCAGAAATCTGAGGCGGTTTGGGGCGCTTGGCCTAAAATCGTGGCAACCCCTTAGTCTGCTGTAGGAAACCTTCCCTCCATGTCTGTGGCCATTACCCAACGCAATGGTGTTCTTTCCGATGCAGCGTTCACTCGCCCTGGGGCTGGGGCCGAGTTGAGCTGCTCAATTTTGGTGGTGGGCGGATCGACGGCGGCCTACAGTGCAACGCTGACCGCTCTGCGGTTAAACCTAGATGTTTGTCTGGTGCAGCCCCAACCGGTGGTGGGCGGCCAGTTCACGGCCCAGGCCCTGCCCGCCTCGGACGATGGCGATCTGCTGCGGGCCAAAGCAGGGCTTTACACCGTGGCCGGAGAGGAATTTGCCATTTCCAGGGCCCAACGAGAATTTCGGGAACGCCAGCGAGAACTGCAACCGGTGGGCCATCGCAAGGTCGATAACCCCGGTGGCGGCTGGGTCAGCCCCCTATCGACGACGCCGGTAGTGGCCTCCACCGCCATGAATGAAGCGCTGATTCCCTACCTGCGCGATCGCCGGTTAACCCTGATTCCCTTCGCTGAGCCGGTGCGGGTAATCCTGGATGAAAGCGGCGATCGGCCCCGGGTCACCGGGGTCGTGTGCCGCGACACCCAAACCGGCCACGACTTCACTGTGATGGCCAAAGTTACCCTAGAAGCCACGGATCTGGGCGACCTGCTGGAGGTGGGCGAGATTCCCTCCCGGGTTGGCCAGGAGGCTCGCCATGAAACCGGCGAAGCCCTGCTACCGGAAGTGGCTCGGCCCCAGTGCCAGCAGTCCATTACCTTTGATGTCGTGGTGGAGTACACCGAGCCAGGCCAGGGCGTACCCATCGGCAAACCCGAGGGGTTTGGCCAGGTTGCCTGGATTAACCTACAGGAATTTACCCACACCTTTTGGACCAAAACTCGGCCTGACCAGTGGCAAAAGTGGGAGTTTTTCAGCGACTTTGGCATTTTTCGCTACCGTCGGTTGCAGCGGGTCAAGCTCTTGGAAAAAACGGTTTGTCCCGGCGATGTGGCCGTGCTGAACTGGGGCACCTCCAGTGAACCCGATCGCCCCTTCTGCTGCGGCAATGACTATCGATCCGGATGCCTGGTGGGGGTGAGTCGGGAGGAACGGCAAATGCATATCCAACGGGCCCGGGCCCGAGCGCAGGCCTACGTCCACTACCTGCAAACCCACGGTGTACCCAACCTGAAACCCCGCGGTGACCTCACCTGGACCCGGGATGGCATTGCCCTGGAGCCCTACATTCGTGAAGCCCGGCGGGGCATTGCCCTGACGACCATTCGCCACCAGGATGTGGCTGAAAGCCATTTCCCTAACCAGGCGCGGGGACGTTGCTTTGAGGATTCCGTCGGGATTGGTCAGTACCACTACCTGGATCTCCACGGCAACGATGCCAAGGGCCATGTCAGCCCTAAGGGTAAGGACGTGCTGGCCCTACCCTTTAGCCTGCCCCTGGGGGCGCTGGTACCCATCCACACCGATGGGCTGGTGTTGTCTGCCAAGAGCATTGGCACCACCCACATTACCAACGCCGCCTACCGCATGCACCCGATGGAATGGGCCATCGGCGAAGCCAGTGGGGTTTTGGCCGTCTTTGCGGTGTGGACTGGCCAGGAACCCCGGGTGCTGGCTTTAGAAGAGCGCCACATTCGGAAAATCCAAGGGTTTATGACCCGCAATGGGATTCCCATTTTTTGGTTTGATGATGTCAGCCACAACGACCCCGACTTTGAAGCGATTCAGGTGATGGCGGCGGCGGGCCTGGTGCGCAGCGAAAACCCCAAGAGCTTGAGCTTCCGGCCCTACGGTCATGTCAGTCGGGCGGTAGTGGCTACGGCCCTGGTCAATGTGCTGAAGTTGCCTAAGCACAGTCCTTCCCAGCCCACCTTTAAGGACGTGGCCCGGGGTCAGCACTGGGCCTATGAGGCGATTGAAACCCTCTATGCCCACGGTATGATTGCTGGGGTTAGCACCGATCGCTTTGCCCCCGACGCCCCGATTACCCGCCAGCAGCTGTCGTTTTTGATCAAACGAGCCATGCCTGAGGTTTACGATAGCGCCTTTTTGCGCACCCCCATCGACCGTCAAAATCTCCAGCGGCGCGAACTATCGCGGGTGCTCTACGAGGTCTTGAAAGGTCGGTTGGGCATTTAGACCCGGCTAGATTTCCGCTCCGTAGTTTCTCCCCCAAAAGGTTCTCTCCCAAAGCTCGGGGGAGGGGCCAGCCAACCTCTGTCCATGCCCCAGGGGAAGGGGTCAACCCCGGGGGCGCGTCATTTAATTGAGCGTGAACCCTTTGGCACCCCCCAGGTTTGCGCCCGCCTCGATGAACCAGGCTAGGGGCTGACTCGATGGGTGCAACCGAATTTCAGCTTGACTTGGTAACAGCCCCTAGGGACCGACCTCGAGCTTCTGGGTCGCCAGGGTGGCCGCTGAAACCTGGGCGAAATAGCGCCGCCGGAATTGCTCTTCTGCCACGGCCTCCAGGAACTGTTGGATAGCGGTGGGGGCCGTCGGTGTAGCTGCTGGCCCAGCTTGCAAGATCAGCCCTCCCTCCGGCTGAGCAGTGGCCAGGATGGTGAACCCTACCTGGGCCAGGGCGGCCAAGCCCAGATCCAGGGTCATCGGCGATAGGGAGAGACGATCCAGCAACTGCGATCGCGAGACTGGGGTTTGGGTGCGGGCCAGGTACTTGGCCAGGCCTACCAGTTGGGTCCAGAGCTCCGAGGCGGTCGGGTACTCAGCCGGGGTCGTAAATGCGATCGCCAGGGGCCGCCCCTTCTCAGCGGCTTGTTGCTGCCACTGGTACCAATCGCTCCATTGGGTCAGGGGTTGGGTCACCACCACCGCCTCCGGGGGCGGCAGGGGGCGGGCGTGCCGCCAATCCAGCAGCGTTAGCGTCGGGGCCAGGGCGGCCGGGTGCTCTGCCTCGCTCGTTACCGGGCGCACATCTACTAACTTAACGTGGTAGCCCCGTCTACGGTTATGGTCCAGTTCCACCACTACATCGCACCGGCCTGGGGGCAATTCCTCCTTGTAGTGCCCCCACCATTCCCCGGCAAAGCCCGAGGGAGCCGTGTCATCCCACAGTTCGAACTCGGTTTTAATAAATCCGACGGTCTGGCCCTTGGCGTCTCGCAGCTTCTTGTGCCAAGGGCGTTGAAACCAGGCCTGGCGGATCAACAAGCGGGGCACCGGGTTGCCCATGCCGTAGGGCTCTAACCCTTTCAGTTGATTAAACAGAGCCTGGCCCAGGTCGGCTACGGTGACTTCTAGGTCAATGGCCAGAGTGGGTAGAGCCGCGGCCTCACCCCCTAAACGCTCTCGTACCACTCGGTTCATCGCCGCCGCAAACATTGGGAGATGATCCACCGGCAGGGTTAGACCCGCCGCCAGGGGATGGCCCCCAAAGCCGGTCAGCAGATCGGCCTGGGTCTGAAACAGTTCGTACAAATCCAGACCCTTGACAGATCGAGCTGAGCCCCTGGCTAGGCGAGGGGCTCCCTGGTCTCCTGGCGGATCCCGCCTGAGCAGAATGGTGGGTCGGCCGAGCTGTTGGCTCACCTGGCCGGCTACTAACCCCAAAACTCCCGCCGGCCATTGTTCATCGGCCAACACCAGACATTGGGTCGTGGCCAAATCCATCTGGGCGACCTGGGCCATCACCTGGCTGTAAATATCCTGCTGCAGCGCCTTACGGCGAGTATTGGCCAGCTCTGCCTCGGCGGCAAGAGCCTGGCAAAGATCCCTGTCCTGACTGGTGAGTAGCTCCACGCAAAAGCTGGCATCGCCGTGGATACGACTCACCGCATTAATGCGCGGCCCCAGCCCAAAGGAAATATCCGAGGGGCGATCGCCGGTGCGTCGGCAAAGGTTCAGGAGGGCAGCTACCCCAGGGCGAGGGTAGGGAGGGTGAGAGGACAGATGGGTTTGCAACTGCTTGAGCCCCACCTGGGCCAGGTAACGGCAGTCTGCCCTGAGCTCCACCAGGTCGGCAATCAGCCCGATCGCCACCAAATCCAGCAGGTGGGTGAGGGGAAAATCGGGGGGACTGGCCAGGGCGGCATAGAAGCCCTCGAGCAATTTGTAAGCCACCGCCACCCCCGACAGGGTGGCCAGGGGATGGTCCGAGGGCAAACTGCGGGGATTAATCAGCGCCACCGCCGGTGGGGCCACCGCCGGTAGGGTATGGTGATCGGTCACAATCACCTCCATGCCCAGGTCTTGGGCATAGGCAATTTCTGAGTGATTGGTACTGCCCGTGTCACAGGTTACCAGCAACTGGGCTCCCCAGGCCCGCAGCCGCTCTAGCCCTGGCCGGGATAATCCGTGGGACTCGCTCAGGCGATTGGGGATGTAGTAGGTCAACCGCTCCCCCCGGGGGAACACCTGCCCCAACCCCTCCCACAGAACCGCCGTAGCCGTCACTCCATCGGCATCAAAATCACCCCAGATAGCTACTTGCTGCTGGTCTTTAAGGGCTACCGTTAACCGCTCAACGGCTTGCTCCATGGGGGGGCCAAAGGCACTGGCCGGGGTCGGTTGGTATAATTCGGGGTTAACAAAGCCTGGCACCGCCGGCAATTCACAGAGCCGCCGTTGCCACAGTAATTGGGCAGCCCAGTGGGGCGGTTCCGTCCCAGTTTCAGTGAGCGCCTGGTGCAGGGCTTGCTGCCAGGCTGGGGGGCAGGTTTCTGCCTGGGGTAGGCTCCATTGTAGAGGCAGGGCATCCATGTATGATTCAGGCTGACTCCTGCTATCCTAGCCTAACCTCCAGGGGCCTCCGGTTCAGACCTCCTACCCAGGGCAGGCAGCCCTAGAAACCAAGGGGAGCAAATTTGGTCAATTCCATGAATTTCAATAAGCTTCCGTAAAGCTGTCAGCCATCAAGGTTGATCCTAACCTGGCCAAACCCTACCCTAAGCAAAAATAGTTTACAAACCTAGCCCTAATCTGATTATTCCTAGCCCCATGCCCCACAACAGCCACCCCGAGCTCGACGGCGAAAGGCCCCAGGCCCTCTATACCATTCAACTCCGACGCCCTGGCCAACGACTCAAGGAACGGCTCACCTGGGTGCTCATGGGCCTGTCCCTGGGGTTAGGCGCCATGGCCGGCTTCTTAATGCTGGCCGATATGCCCCTGTTCAAACTCTGGGATACGGCCCCATCGCCGCCACCGGCGGATGACCCCTTTAGGCTTGGGGCGAATCAGGCCATGACCGCCGCCGAACTCACCCAAACTGCCCAGTTCAAGGAAGAGTGGGTGGAGGTTGTGCTGCTTTGGCAACAGGCCATCAGCCAAATGAAGGCCGTGCCTAAAACCAGTGCCCACTTCCCGCTGGCCCAGCAAAAGGTAGAAGAATACAGCCGCAACCTGCAGTATGCCCAGAGCAACGTTAATACCCGGGCCCCTCGCACACCCAACCAGCAAAACTACTGGACTGTGGGCTCGGATCGGGACTGGGTTGTGGCCATTCAGGGCACCCCACCCCGGGTGTTGCGCTACAGCAGTTCTTGTAATGAGGTGCTGCGCTACGGCAATAGCTTGATCGAGCTGACCAATGGGTACGTTAAACAGTACTCCAACCTAGATGGAAATCTGCGGGTGCTGGCCGATGTGCCCGTCGCCACCTCAACCAGGAGCAACCCCAAAACCTGGACCCTGGGGTCTTCCCGGGAAGAGGTTTTGCAATTGCAAGGGGTGCCCTCCCGCACGGACCAATACGCCTCCGATCGGCGGGTTACCCTTTATTACGGCAACAGTTCAGTCCTGCTGGAAAATGGCCATGTGATTAGCTATCTCAACACGGATAAAAACCTTAAGGTATCCACCACCCTCGCCAACGGGCTCCAGTCGCGCGTCAGCCAGGACTATTGGTCGATTGGGTCCAGCCGGGCAGAGGTTTTAAATGTGCAAAAGAGCACCCCCGAGGCTGTCAGCCGGAACGATAGCAGTTGTGAAGAAACCCTGCATTTCGGCAGCAGCGAAGTTAAGCTCAGCCAGGGCATTGTTATAGCCTATAGAAACGAAGGGAAGAATTTGCGGGTGAGGTAACCATGGGCAACTTTCTACCGGCTCTGGTCCCAGTCCCCTGTCCGCCAGTTTTCCAGAGCATGCCGGCCAGGATCTTAGCGACCCCAGCGCTGAATTCGGCCGGTTGGCCCCCTGCCATCCTGAGCCGTTTCCCGGCAGTTCCATTTATCCTAGACCCAGACCCTCAGTTCCTTGCCCTTGCTCCTTTGTGAACGACGCGATCCCCTTAACAGATCTGGTTATCGTTGACGACGATCCTGAAACTCAGCGTCTGCTCACTCGACTGTTGCAGCAAGAAGGATATCAGATTCGAGAGGCGAGGACGGCCCAACAGGCTCTGGAGATGATTGCTAGCTCCCCTCCCGATTTGATCCTGCTGGATATTCTGCTGCCCGATCTGGATGGGTATACGCTCTGCAAGCAACTCAAGGCTGACCTGTACACCCAGGAAATTCCGATTATCTTCCTCAGTTCCCTGGCCGACTCTTTAGACAAGGTCAAGGCCTTTCAATTGGGGGCGGCCGACTACATTGCCAAGCCCTTTGCCCTTCAGGAAGTGCTGGTGAGGGTACAAAATCAACTGCGGCTCACCCAGCAACGCCAACAACTGAGCTATCAAAATGCCCTGCTCAAGCAGGAGGTGGAGGAACGCATTCAAATCGAAAAAGCCCTGCTGGCGGCAGAGATGAATTATCGGAGTATTTTTGAAAACTCGACGGTAGGCATCTTTAAGGCTACGGCAACAGGGCAATACTTGAGTGTCAATCCCTCCATGGCACAAATTTTTGGCTACGACTCTGCCGAAGACATGATCGCCACCGTGGAGGATATGGGTCGGCAGATTTATCTACAACCCAAACGGCGAGATGAGTTGATGGTTTACCTCAATCGGTTTGACAAAATCACCGATGCGGAGTCTGAAGTTTTTCGCAAAGACGGTAGTACTTTTTGGGTGAGCGAAGATATTTGGAAGGTCTGGGATAAGGAGGGCAACTTTCTGTACTACGAAGGTATTGCCCACGATGTCAGTGAACGTCGCCAAATGGAAACTGAACTGCGACAACAGCGCCAGCAGGCCGATCGCCTGCTGATCAATATCCTGCCCTATCGCATTGCCCAGCGACTCAAGTCAGGCACCCGCACCATTGCCGAAAGTCTAGATCAGGTGAGTGTGTTGTTTGCCGACTTGGTGGACTTTACAGCGGCCTCCAGCGCAATGACACCGCGCCAGTTGGTCAAAATGCTGAATGAAATCTTCTCGACCTTTGACCAATTAGCGGAGTTTCACCGGCTAGAAAAAATTAAGACCATTGGTGACGCCTACATGGTCGCCGGGGGATTGCCCATTTCCCCAGAGAGCAACGATGCTGGCATTGCCCAGTTTGCCTTGGATATTTGTGAAGCTATTCAGCAGTTTCCCCGCCCCGATGGCGCCCCGTTTCAAATTCGCATTGGCATTCACACGGGGCCGGTGGTGGCTGGTGTGATTGGACGCCGTAAATTTGCCTACGACCTCTGGGGCGACACCGTGAACATTGCCAGTCGCATGGAGATGACTGGAGAACCCCAACGCATTCAGGTTACTCCAGAGGTTTATGAAAAGCTGAAGGACCAATTTTGGTTTGATCCCAGGGGGTCTGTCGCTGTTAAGGGGCGGGGACAAATGACCACCTACTGGCTCAAGGGCAGAATAGATAGTTGACCCAGATGGGGAAAAT
Organism: Leptolyngbyaceae cyanobacterium M65_K2018_010; assembly: GCA_015295885.1. Classification (GTDB taxonomy): domain Bacteria; phylum Cyanobacteriota; class Cyanobacteriia; order Phormidesmidales; family Phormidesmidaceae; genus Nodosilinea. The sequence continues at coordinate 3,816 of DVEE01000028.1, read as the reverse complement.
ATCTGCCTCCCCAGGCGGGCTAGTTAGCTCAGTGGAGAGAGTTAGAATTCCTAGGTCAAAAGCCCCAGTAGGCCAGCACCTACCGGGACTTTATGAACAACGAACCCAATACACGAATCAGATCGAACACCTCAGCGGTACCCAGACCACCCTTCTGAGCGACTTCCTCAAATTGGTTCTGACTATTTAGAGATCCAAGATTACCCAAGGAATTTGAGTAGATGCTAATAAAAACCTTGAAGTATCAATGGCAGAGCTCTCAAACAGATTAAAGGGAGGAAATATCAGCAGTAAAGTAGGGTAAGGCTGACATTTGGGCAATGGATTCAGACGTTAAGGTAATAGCAACCTCCTAGTTTAAGGAAGACTGAACCATTCAACCATGCAAGTGAACCATCTATCTCTTAAGGGAGACCTAAGATGTGAAGCAGCACTCCCGCTGGACTTGTTTGAGGAATTTCCTCAAATTAGTTTTGAGAAGGTAGAGATGCGTCGATACCGTCGTATAGGGTTGTTGCGTCTCTGGGTATCTAAAGCATTGCTCTCAATCAATCAGGGGAGGAAATATCAACAACCGTAGGGATGTGCTGTTGGTATTTGCGAGATAGATTCAGACGTTAACGAGATAACAACCTCCTGCTTAACGGGAACTGAACTATTCGATTTAGAGGGAGGTTTAACTCACCTCTTGTTAATAACAATAGCGCCTTATCAGGCCAATGCCTATGGATGATACTAAAGTTTATCTTTCAGTTAAGGACTACTCTCAGGGCAAGATGGGGGTAGAGGGATGGGGAGGGGTGAACCTCATTTACTCCGGCTTCAGCAGGGGAAAGGCAATCACATCCCGAATGCTGGGGCTGTCCGTCAGCAGCATGACCAGGCGATCGATGCCGATGCCCTCACCACAGGTGGGGGGCATGCCGTGTTCCAGGGCGGTGAGAAAGTCTTCGTCTAGACCGGTAGCTTCTAAATCCCCAGCAGCTTTACGGGCTGCCTGGAGCTCGAACCGTTGGCGCTGGTCAATGGGGTCTGTTAACTCGGAAAAGCCATTGGCGGTTTCCCGGCCGGCCACAAACAGTTCGAACCGTTCGACCACCCCTGGTTTACTGCGGTGGGGCTTGGCCAGGGGGGAAATTTCGACGGGATGATCGATCAAAAAGGTGGGTTGAACCAGAGTAGCCTCTATCTTTTGCTCAAACACCTCGTTGAGGAGTTTGCCGATCGAGTCACAGTCGTCCGCTCCGTGAAGGTTTAAATCTTCAACCGCGGCCTTGGCCGCCTCCAGGCTGGCGAATTGGTGGAAATCCAGGCCGGTATGCTCTTGCACCAGGTCATGCATGGTGACCCGCTTCCAGGGGGGGGTGAGGTCAATGACCTGGCCCTGGTAGGTAATCTGGAGGGTGCCGAGAATCTCCTGAGCTAGGGTGGCGACTAAATCCTCCGTAAGGTCCATTAAATCGTGGTAATCGGCGTAGGCCTGGTAAAACTCTACGCTGGTGAATTCGGGATTGTGACGGGTGGAAACGCCTTCGTTACGGAAAATGCGACCAATTTCAAAGACCTTTTCAAAGCCACCGACCACCAGTCGTTTCAGGTGCAACTCAGTGGCGATGCGAAGATAGAGATCCATCTCCAGGGTGTTGTGATAGGTCGTGAACGGGCGAGCTTCGGCACCACCGGCTTCCGTTTGCAGTACCGGCGTTTCAATTTCCAAGAAGCCGCGATCCTCCAGGTAGCGGCGAATACCCGTAGTAATCAGGGCTCGCTTGCGAAAGGTATCCCGCACAGTGGGGTTGACAATCAAATCCACGTAGCGCTGGCGATAGCGCTTGGCCACATCGGTGAGGCCGTGCCACTTGTCGGGCAGGGGCAATAGGGACTTGGTCAGCACGGCGTACTGCTGCACCTTGATGGAAAGTTCGCCCTTTTCGGTGCGCTTAATGGTGCCCTTGACGCCCAGAATGTCGCCCACGTCGGTGAGTTGCTTCAGATGGTCAAAGGCCTGGTCATCTACCCCTACCATGGCGGCCTGGATCGTGTTTTTGTCCAGATACAGTTGAATGGTGCCGGTTTCATCCTGCAGGCTGAAGAAAGCCAACTTGCCAAACACCCGCCGAGCCAGAATCCTGCCAGCTAAGGCAACCTCAACATCGACTTCCTCACCGGGCTCCAGGTGGGCGTACTTGGCCTGTAAATCGGCCGCATGGGCGGTGACGTCCCAACGGTAAGCGAAGGGGTTCATCCCCAGTCGTTTTAAGTCTTCAACCTTTTGTAGACGGGCGGCACGAATCTCTTCCAGGCTGGAAGCACTTTGACCGGGGTGGTTGGAGGCCGAGGACATGGTGACTAGGCTGGTAAACAGGGCAAATTCACAAAGCTTCATTATAGGGAACCGCTGTTCCTCCCACGGGCTTCATCGCCGGGCAAAATTGGGCTGAGGCGATCGCCCCAGCCCTGCCTTGGCTACCTCCAACCAAGTCGCTAGGCTGAAGGGCTGCGCTGGCCGTCTCCTGGGGGTGGGGCAGGGCCGAGTTAGCCGGCGGCCGGTGTGCCTCATTTTGCAAAGATGGAGGGGCCGGATGAATAGGGCTATGGGGCTGAATTGGGGAGCGCTGCGCCACAGAACGACCTGGGAGTTATAAAATTTAACAAATTGTAAAAAGCTAACCTCCCAGCCATGACCTACACCGCCCTCCCCGCTGTCACTACCCCCGACCAACTGGTACAACAGCTCAACTGGCGCTACGCCACCAAGCAGTTTGACCCCAGCCGCACCATTCCGGAGGATGTTTGGACTGCCCTAGAGCAGAGCCTGGTGTTGGCCCCCTCCTCCTTTGGGCTGCAACCCTGGAAGTTTTTTGTTATCCGCAACCCTGACCTGCGGCAGCAACTACGCCAGCATGCCTGGGGTCAGGCTCAGGTGACCGATGCTTCGCACCTGGTGGTGCTGGCTATTCGCCAGGGCTTAGGCGAAGCGGATGTGGATCAATTGGTGGATCGCATGGCTGAGGTGCGCCAGGTGCCCTCCGACAGTTTGGCCAGCTACAGTACCATGGTTAAGGGGTTTCTCCAGCAACCGCCTTATCCCTTTGACCCCGAGGCTTGGGCCGCCCGGCAGGTTTACATTGCCCTGGGCTTTTTTATGCATTCAGCGGCCATGCTGGGCATTGATACCTGCCCCATCGAAGGGTTTGACCCGGCCCGCTTTAATGAAATTCTGAGGCTGCCCGAGCAGGGCTATGCGGCGGTAGTGCTGTGTGCGGCTGGCTACCGCTCTGAGGTGGATAAGTATGCGGCCCTGGCCAAGGTCAGGTATGCCACCGAGGACGTGGTTGGTTACGTGGATTAGATTGGGTGGTTGCTGCTTTGAACTGACCTTAACGTCCAGCCCCCTGCTTTGCCGATAGGATGCGGGGGGTGGGCTGGCAGGAGGAGCAATGACGGATTACCATACCTTCTCCCATGGGGAGATGTTAGAGCGGGTCAGAGCTTTGGAAGGTGCAGTGGAGGAACTGCGCGATCGCAATCGTCGAGTTGAACGGGAAAAAGCCTGGGAAACCAGCTTAACCCGCAGGATGCTGCTGGTTGTCTTGACCTATGGGATTACAGCCCTGGTTTTTTGGAAAATAGCGGTGCCCTCTCCCCTCAGCGATGCGCTGATTCCCTCCACTGGCTACATCATTTCAACCTTGACGGTGCCCTGGGCAAAGCAGGCTTGGCTAGCTCGTCGCTATCAACAGTAGCCGGGGCGGGGCATGGAGGGATTGGGCTGGATCGACCTGTGGCACAATGGTCGGGGTAACGCTCCTGGGG
>DVEE01000378.1 GCA_015295885.1 Leptolyngbyaceae cyanobacterium M65_K2018_010 | reverse complement strand
AAACCACCCGTTGCCATTGATTCGGCTTTGCTGGCCTTTGCCCAAGCCCCCAGTCTGGATGCCTTTCCTACCCCAGTGAGTAGTGAAAAGCTGTGCCGTTTGCCCGCCAGTTTGGCCAGTGCAGCTGCTCAAACCTCGTCGGAGTTGTTGGGCCCACCCCTATTCCAGGCCGGTATGTTACAGCGAGCCAGTCTTGTCTTGGGACCAGAAAAGGTTGAGCAATTGGGGGTTGTGGTTTGGCCAGAGATTCATCCCCAGGCCATGGCAGCGCGGGTGCCCGTTCTGATGTACCACGACGTCTTGGCCGAGCAGGAGGTCTTTTTTGATTTAGATCCAGACCAGTTTGAGAGTCATTTGCAGACTCTGCTAGAAAACGGTTTTACTGCCATCAGCCCAGATCAGTTAGTCCATCATCTGAGAACCGGTGCCCCCCTGCCCGAAAAACCCGTGCTTCTCAGTTTTGATGATGGCTATGCAGGCCATTACGACCATGTGTTGCCATTGCTGCAAAAGTACCAGGTGCCGGGGGTCTTCTTTGTATTTCCTGGCAAACTGGATGGGCAAGTTGCAGGCCGTTCAACCCTCACCTGGGACCAACTCAAGATTATGGCCGCTGACCCTTTGGTGACCATCGCGTCCCATAGCGTGACGCATCCCCCGGATCTGCGCAGCGTCAGCGATGAAGACTTGGCCTTTGAAGTGGCCGAGTCCAAGCGTCGATTGGAAGAACAGCTTGGCATCCCGATTCGCTACTTTAGTTATCCATCGGGTCATTACGACGAACGGGTTGCCCAGGCCGTCGCTGATGCAGGCTATCTGGCTGCCTTCACCATGCGCCAGGACAACGAGCAATTTGCCGGTGCCTCTGAATCCCTGCTAGCCATTGAACGCTTTGGTCAGTCTAATCTAAGACGCCTGCTGGATCGGGCCTGGGGAGGGGCGGCATCCTCTGCGGATCTCCCCCCCGCTCCAAGGACTGTCTCCCCAGCGGCCACGGTCAATGGTTTTGACTTTTCTACGCCGGTGGCCATGGAAAAGCACAATATCGATGGGCAATCGCTGACCTTGATCAGCGGTGGTCGGCCTGTCACTATCCATGCGGATAGTCGTTATCAAGTGCCTGAAATTCTGGCGGGCACTAACGCCGTAGGTGCCGTAGATGGAGGCTTTTTTTCCCTGAAGTTCCTGGACTCCAACGTGATGATTGGGCCAGTCCTGAGCCAAAGCACCAAGCGCTTCGTGCCGGGTAATCCGAGCGAAAACCCAAAGTTGAATGGCCGTCCCCTGGTGCTGATTACCCCTGAACAAGTTCAATTTGTGCCCTTTGATGCCCAACGGCATAACACCTTGGCCGGCCTGTACCGTACTGTCCCTGGAGTCACCGATGCCTTTGTGGCGGCGGCTTGGCTGGTTCGCAATGGTGAGCCTCAAACGGCCAGTAGCTTTGGTACCTTGTTTGACTTTGATGCCAAACGACATCGGGCTTTTTGGGGAATTAATCAAGCTGGGCAACCGGTGGTTGGCGTGACCCATACCATGGTGGATTCGGTAGCACTGGGCGTTCTACTTCACCAAGCTGGGCTGAAGGAGGCCGTCATGTTAGATTCCGGTGCCAGTACATCCCTAGCCTATGAGGGACAATCCTTAGTGGGCTACGAACCCCGTCCCGTTCCCCATGTAGTGGCGTTGATTCCACCAGAGGCCAATGATGGCAGTCCCTGTCCCTTGGTCATGGGCAACCAGGCGATCGCCCTTGATGGGTCTCCTTAAACCTGTTGCGTTGGAAAACTTAAAGGCCTGGCCAGCCAACGTGCCGCTGTCTGAGATGGGCTTTAATTGTTGCTTCAGTGGCCCCTGAATCCACCACAACCTTTAAAGGATTGGCGGTGCTGCGGGGTTGGCCCCAAAGTCTGAATCGCTTGGCGGTGGTGAGTACTGCCGTAGCCCTTGTTACGGGCTAAGCCGTAGCCTGGATAGCGGCGATCTAATCGAGTCAGCAAGGTATCTCGCCACACCTTAGCCAAAATGCTGGCGGCAGCAATTTCGATATAGGTCTTGTCCCCCTGCACTACGGTCCGTTGAGGTAACCCCAAGTTGGGAATGGCTTGGTTGCCATCCACTAGGCACAAATCGGGAGGCGAACTGAGACGGCGCACGGCTCGCTCCATGGCCAACAGGGTGGCTCCCAGGATATTCAGGCGATGAATCTCGTGAACGGAGGCTAGACCAAGGGTGTAGTCGCTGGCTAGGGCCTGAATAGGCTGAATTAACTGTTCACGGCGGCGAGCGCTAAGGCGTTTGCTGTCGGTAACTCCCAAGGTTTGCAACTCAAGGCCGGCCGCCTCGGACAAAACGACCGCGGCCGCGACCACTGGACCAAACAGGGAGCCCCGGCCAACCTCATCGATGCCAGCAATGCTCAGGTTACTCATTGGCAAGAGACCGGAAGATTACCCATCCCAGCCATTCTCCCCAGTGCCATTCTCCTCCGCGGAGGGGCGGCGGCGGCGGCGGCGGCGAACTACAGTTTCAGAATCACCATTCAGCTCGGTTTCTGCCACGATCTCACCGACGGTCTCTGGTTCCGAAGGCTCTTGCACCCTGGCCCTGGTGGCGGGACTAGGCAGTTCCACCCCTGGAGAAGCCTCAGCTTCCCCGGAAGTTACTGTCGCCCCGGTGGCGATGGATTTGTCCGCTGGGGCTTCGCGAGTCGAGAGTTGAACCGTAGCGCTAGCGGATAGGCTGGGGGCAGGGGTTTCTCCAGGGGCCACCACGGCAATGACCACATTACTGGGGTCAGGGATATCTTGATGGGAGGCCAGAACCATGGGAGAAATCCCCATAACTGCATAGATGCGCTGCTCATCGGGGGTCATTTCAACGGTCACAACCTGGGGTGGTGCTGCCGGTTTTTTCTCGGTTCGCCCGCCGGATCGCCCTCGGCCTAGGCGGGTGGGTGTTTTTTCTTCCTCCCCTGGTTCGGTTGAGGTGGGCCCATCGAGAACTAGGCTGGGGGCGGCTAGGCTGGGGGCGGCTAGATTATCGCGGGGAATGGGGGATTCCTTACCGTTGGTGCGGCCAGGCAAAGGCTCGCGGCGGCGGCGGCGGCGACTTCCCTTGCCCGATTTATCCTGGTAGCTCGGGTGGTTGATTAGATCTAGCTCTTTTAGGTCGGGTTGCCCCCCTAGCCCATCCAGGTAGCCCTCCCGGAAGGAGGCCGGCAAGGTTGGCTCGGCTGTGGGCACACTGGCCAAGGCCCGGGAAACGGGTTGTCCAACCTCCGCGGGACTATCCCCCGGTAGATGCACCAGATGTCCCAACCCGCCGCAGGTAGGACAGGGGCGGCCAAATAATTCATAGAGGTTCTGCCCTTGGCGTTTGCGAGTTAATTCGACTAAGCCTAACTCAGACAACTGGGAAATCTGTGGGCGGGCTTTATCTGCCCGCAGCGCTTTACTAAAATGCTCCAGTACCTGGAGTTTGTCTCGGCGGGAATCCATGTCGATAAAATCGACGATAATCACCCCGGCAATATTACGTAAGCGCAACTGCCGCGCAATTTCCGTAGCTGCTTCACAGTTAGTCCACAGTACTGTTTCGCGGGCGGTGGCTGAACGGGTGAAGGAACCGGAGTTGACGTCAATGACCGTCAGCGCTTCGGTAGGTTCGATGATAATATAGCCTCCAGAGGGTAGGTCAACCCGAGGCTTCAGGGCTTCCCGAATAGCCGCGTTGACTCGAAAATACTCCAGAATTGAATCTCGCTCGCGGTGGTGATCAATGAGTACCCCGCTGGGTAACTGCCCATCACTCCAGTTAGCTAACTGTTGCTTAACTCGCTTCAGCCCCGTACTAGAGTCCGTCACAATCCGATTGACATCGGCGTTGTAAACATCTCGTAAAACCCGCTGAATAAAGTCATCATCGCGGTTCAATAGGGCCGGTGGCCGGGTAGACAGAGCCTGCTGCTGGATACTTTCCCACTGCTTCTGCAGGGTTTCTAGATCTTCAATGATGGCATTTTCGCTAATGCCATCGGCTTCGGTACGCACCAGCAACCCCATGCCCGCTGGTTTGATGAGAATGGCTAGGGCCCGCAACCGATTGCGTTCATTTTCGTTACGAATGCGACGGGAGAGATTTACCCCTCGGCCGTAGGGCATGAGGACAAGATAGCGTCCAGGCAGGGTAATATTGCCGGTTAGTCGGGGGCCTTTATTTCCCGTTGGTTCCTTCATAATTTGAACCAAGACCTTTTGCTGGGGAGCGACCAGTTCGGTAATTGAACCCGCCATTCGCTTCAGCCGTAGGGGCCCCAGATCCGAGACATGCATAAAACCATTGCGCTCGGTATCGCCAATATTGACGAAGGCCGCATCGATACCCGGTAAGACGTTTTCCACCGTCCCCAGGTAGATATCTCCCACCTGATGGCTGCCAGTGGCTACAATAAGCTCTTGAATTTGATCATCAGAAAAAACCGCAGCGATTCGATGCTGCTCAGCAATAACAATCTGCTTCGGCATTAAAATTCCTCATACAACGCTCACTAGGGCGGATTGGAAAAATACTTTCAATGAAGGGGGGTAGAGTCCAAAGGCCCATGGGCCACTCAGATCCCCTCTCCCATGAAGGAAAAACGAGGGTGCAAGGGTTTGTTGGTCAGGCTTTCTGGCTATATAACCAAACTCCGTGACTGGCGCAGACAAAAAAGAGTCGCTTTACAGACCGGGTGATGATGAGAATTCTGGCTAGTCACAAAATGGAATTGACCAAACCGTCAACCTGATAGACGAGAACTCTCCCAAGCCGCACTCGGTGTCAAGGACTTACGGCTGCTAAAAACACTTGCAATGTGCTATCCGTCAAGCACATTTGCGTTTGCTTAATCGCATTATAGCGTCAAGCCTTCCGCATAGCATAAAGCTGCAAACTTTGTATCACAAACTGGGGAAAATAGCACCTGGGCTGTTACAACTGGCACCCATGGAGGCTATCAGCCTAGGCTCAGGCCTGTGATAGCCTCAGGGGGCTTGGCTTCAGGAGGCCGCGGCCGTGGCTGAGCTACGTCTGGGTTGCTGCGCAGTTTCAACCTCAGCCCCCTGTAGAAGAAGGATGAGCATCGGATCTCGCTTATCTAACTCGCGCCGTAACAGTCGTCGCAAGTCCCGTTCCATCAGGGATTTCAACCCTTCCCAATCGATAGTCGGTTGACCGCGATCGCCCTTGACAATCAGCTCCGAACCGTGGGTTTCTAATACCTGGTTTAAGACCTGCTTGATCGCCTGCTGGAGCCGGTCTGGGTTGACCGTATGGGCAACACCACGGAGTTGAACGGCGGGTTCGGCCGCTAACTGACCGTTGCTGCCGAGGGTCGCCGCGATGGTAACGACGCCATCTTCGGCCAGTTGCTGGCGGTCCTTCAGAATATCGCGACCGACCACCCCTAGGCGAGAGGAGTCGACCAACTCGACCCCCGAGGGAACCTGGCCCGCAATTCGGATGCCAGAAGGATCTACCTCAACTATGTCGCCGTTCTGAACAATCACCATATGATCGGCGGGGATACCCATACTTTGGGCTGTCTGGGCATGTCTAACCAGCATGCGATGTTCCCCATGCACTGGCAAAAAGTAGGTGGGACGGGTCAGGGCCAGCA
>DVEE01000211.1 GCA_015295885.1 Leptolyngbyaceae cyanobacterium M65_K2018_010 | reverse complement strand
GTTTGAAGAAGCTATGATCGAACGGTGTTTGATCGGGTTTAGTTCAGAGATGGCTATCGGTTTCCCTCCACCGCCCACTGCTGGCTCTCTGCAATCATGTTTGTTTTATTAGGTTTAGGTACGACGAGCTATGACATACTCAAAGCGGTGTTTTTCTCAACTCGCCGTTGGCTTTGGGCAAGGTTTGGCAATGGCAACGGTTTTAGTGGCCACTCCGGCATTGGCCCAAGCCAGCCCCACCATTGATCCGTTTGCCGATGGCCTGCTGCGCGATATGGGGGCCTATATCGACGAGGCTAATGCCTTTACGGTAGAGGTACAAACCGAAGTGGATGAGCTGTCACCCCGGGGGCAAAAGATTCAGTACGCCAGCACCATCGGTCTGGCCGTGCGAGGCAATAATCGCATGTACGTCTACGAGGTAGGGGATCTGCGCGATCGCACCCTCTGGTTTAACGGCGATACGTTCACCGTGCTCGACCGTGACCTGGGTCACTACGTGGTGGTCGATACCCCCAACAATATCGCTGATGCCATTCTCTTTTTAGAAGATACAGGCGTCGTCTTTCCGCTGTCTGACTTTGTCACCGGCAGCTTCTACGAGGGGGTGACCACCAACATTCAAACCGGCGACTATCTCGGGTTGCACCAGGTGGGCGACCAACTGTGCCATCACCTGGCCTTTACCCAAGCCAACGTTGATTGGCAGATCTGGATTGCCGACGGCTTTGAAATCGTGCCCTGCAAGCTATTGATCACCTACAAAAATCTGCCAGAGTCACCCCAGTACACCGCCTACTTTGGCGAGTGGGTGTTTGAGCCCCGCTTGCCCGATCGGCTGTTTAACTTTGTACCACCGGCAGGAACCAGCCAAATTGAGTTTGTTCCTCGCCAGTAAGTCGCGGCATCTACTGCCCCCAGTCATCCAAGAACTTAATTTCAAGTATTCACAGGTAGGACGTATTGCTATGAGACGTTTTTTTAAGAGGCTACAGCGCCCGCTGCGCGTGACGATGGTTGCCCTGCTGACGGCTGTCTTCGTGGGTGGCACGTTGGGAGATGCGGCCCTGGCCCAGCGACGGGGTGGTGGTGGCGGTGGCGGTGGCCGCTCGGCAGGAGCGAGTCGTTCAAGCGGTGGCAGTCGCTCAAGCGGTGGGGCCAGTCGTTCGGGTGGTGGCGGCGCCGCATCCTCGCGGGGGGGAAGCACCACTCGCCAGGGGGGCAGCGTATCAGGCTCTAACCGATCGGCAAGTCGAGATCGCCAGCAGACCCAGGATAGGGACCGCCAACAGCGCCAGGATGGCTCGGGACAGCGGCAGGATACTCGGGATGATCGTCAGGGCGAACGGCAGGATACTCGGGGTGATCGTCAGGGGGATCGCCAAACCAACCAGGGCGAACGGCAGGATACTCGGGATGATCGTCAGGGCGAACGGCAAGAAGGCCGCGAGGATCGTCCGGAAGAACGGACCGAACGCCAGGAAAACCGGCAGGAAAACCGCACCGATCGCCAAGAGAACCGCTATGACTTTCTGGATGATCGCTACTACGGCTGGGACGATGGTTGGTGGTACGGCGGCAGCTATTGGGGGGGCTACTACCCACCGGGCTTTTGGCTGGTGACCTTGACCACCACCGCGATTCTGGTGGATGCTGCCACCAACACCTACTACGACAACGGGGTTTACTACCAGGAAGGCAACGGCGGCTACACGGTGATTGTGCCGGAGGCCGGGGTGAGCGTGACTACCCTGCCCGAGGGTTTCATCACCACCCCTGTAGGTAGTACTACTTACTACTACTACCTGGGTACCTTCTACATTCAAGATCCGGCCACCGGCAACTATGTGGTCGTGAATGCCCCCGAGAGTGCCATTGTGCCCTACGTACCCGAGGGTTACACCAAAGTACAGCGAGGTGGCCAGGAATATTACGTGTTTGGCAACACCTACTACCTGCCCTACTACGAAAGTGACCAAATCCTGTTCCGGGTAACCTACATTTAGGCCAGTTGTTCAGGATAGATCACCTGAATGCAACCCTGCTCAGTCGATCACGAGGCCTCCGCTAGCCCTAATCCCCCTGCCCTGAGGGCCGCCAGCTACGCTCTTTGGGAGAGGGGTTTAGGGTTCATGGCAAAACCACTTGTTGGCAATCTACATGATGCTGTAGGAGGTATTGATGGGTAATGTTGATTGGTAGTGTAGAAAACCCCTGAAACCCTTGATATGCATCCAATCTCAATCCAGCCTTGTGATGTTCGAAAGCAACCTTTCCACATCTTGCATCTCTACAGGACAGTCACACCCCGCTGACACCTCCAAAAGTTGACGGCCGCCAGGATAGGTGCCCAGGAAGGTCACGACATAGCCGGATAACGACTGCACCAAGTAGCCCGAGAAGCCATTCTGGTTGTAGGTCCGAATCTGGCTATAGGCCGGTCGGCGCCGGCCAGCGGTGTCATCCTGGTGGCCCAACGACCAAATCGCTTGCTCTTGTAGGGGCATAGCAGGATCAGGAGCCACAAGCTGAATGGTTTCGGAATAAAACCCCCTGGCCCCGTAGCCGCCTTGGGCAACACATTGCAGCATGGCAAAGTCATCGGGGTGGAGGATAAGGACCGAGCCATCCTGTCGCTTCATCGTCCGATAGTTGCTGGGGATCGCGACAACAATGCCAAAGTCAGGTAGATTCACCGCTCTCAACGTCTCGGCAGCGGGTTCGAAATCACCATCGTCAGGACAGATCTGACCTTGAGCTAGGGTGGTGGGCATTGGCAGCATCGCCAAGCAAGCCAGCCATGTTAGTAGTTTTCGCATTTTGGATCGCCTCAGACTAAACGTGGATACACTGCTCTAAGGAACTACAGCTAGTATTGAATTCAGCAGGAGTCACCTCCACTCCGCATGGCTGGCCTGTTCCCGCTGGCTTCCTATCACCCCACCTATCCCAGCGAATGCCCAATAACGGTTGCTCTGGGTCGGTTTTGGGTTCTCAGCCAAACAGGTTGTAGCGGAGAATGCAGTAGATGGCCCGAAACCCATCTCGCCAGCCAATTTTCTTGCCCTCTTTGTAGGTGCGACCATAATAGGAGATGCCCACCTCGTAGATGCGGCAATTCAGCTTGGCCACTTTGGCGGTAATCTCCGGCTCAAAGCCAAAGCGGTTTTCGCGAATCCGAATGGATTGAATGATTTCTCGCCGAAAGGCCTTGTAGCAGGTTTCCATATCTGTCAGGTTGATGTTGGTAAACATATTCGACAGATTGGTCAAAAATTTATTGCCGACCATGTGCCAGTAATACACTACCCGGTGGGGTCGCCCCCCCTGAAAGCGCGAACCAAACACCACATCGGCCTTACCGTTGATGATCGGCTCAATCATGAGGGGGAATTCCTGCGGATCGTACTCCAGATCGGCATCCTGGACGATGACGATATCCCCTGTGGCGGCGGCAAAACCGCTCCTGAGGGCGGCGCCCTTCCCCCGATTGGCTGGATGGTAGATGACCTGATCCACCTGAGCGGCGATGTGATTGCTCAGGAGTTCGCGGGTGCCATCGGTGGAGCCATCGTCCACAATGATGATCTCGCAGGGTTGGGTAGGAGACTGCTTGATGGCATCAACGACTTGTTGCAGGGTGCCGACCTCATTGAAGCAGGGCACAACCACAGAGAGTTTCATGGAGGATGCTGAGAGTAGGAACCCTAGGATGGGAGATCCATGGGCACCAGTAGCGTAGGCCAGCGGGGTTGGGGTCGTCAATGGCTGGTTAAGAGCCAGAGGTGATGGAGTGAAGGGGGTGGTCAGGGCAGGGGGGGGGAGCCGGGGTCAAGCCAGGTTAGGGGCTTGAGCTGCCCCGTAACACCTGCTGATAGTCTTCGGCTTTGAGTTGGCGCTCCATCAGCGCAGCCATTGCCTCTTCAGCGGAGATTTCTCCCTTGAGCAGGCGATGGACCTGCTGGGAAATCGGCACGGAGATTTGCTCTCGCTCGGCGATCGCGATCAGCACAGGGGTGGTATTGACCCCCTCGGCGGTACTACCCAGCTCAGCCAGAATTTGCTCCAGGGATTTTCCCTGGGCCAGCCCATAGCCCACCCGATAGTTACGGCTGAGGGGGCTGGTGCAGGTGGCCAGGAGATCGCCCAGCCCCGATAGGCCTAAAAAGGTTTGGGCATGGCCCCCCAGGCGAGTGCCTACCTGCATCACCTCCGGTAACGCCCGGGTAATCAGGGCAGAGCGGGCGTTCACTCCCAGATTGAGCCCCTCACACACCCCCACGGCGATCGCAATCACATTCTTCAGAGTGCCCCCTAACTCGGCCCCCAGGGGGTCGTTACTGCGGTAGGTGCGAAAATTTTCGCCGGCAAAAACGTGCTGTACCGCTTCGGCGGCGGTTTCATGCTCGCAGGCGATGACCGTAGCCGCCGGCAGGCCCTGCTCGATTTCCTGGGAGAGGTTAGGGCCCGATAGAACGGCAATGGCGTGGTGGGGGAAAGCCCGCCGAAAAATCCGCGATGGGGTGAGGGTGGTGGCGGGGTCCAACCCCTTGGTGGCCGTTACCAGGATGGTGGTGGTGGGGATGGCCAGGGGCTGCAGTTGGCGAACCAGGTCGGGCACGCCGGCCATGGAGACCGCCGATAGGATGATCTCAGCTCCGGCTACTGCCTGGCTGAGGGAGATCTGGCCGCGCCGGGACCATAGCCGCACCCGGTGCTGGTTACTGGTCGCCAAATGGGCCAGGGCCGTACCCCAGGCACCAGCCCCTAGAATGGCCAGGGTAATTGGGCCCTGTTTATAGCTGGCAAAGGTGGGATTGAGGGGGTCTGGCATAGCTGGGGAAGCAACAACGGGGGCGACCCAAATTAGCACCACCATACTACCTATTGGGGGTATCCACTGGCGGGGTCGGCGGCCTGGGCTAGGGATTCAAGGAGGCTTACGGGATGGTCAGAGTGCCGGCCTCACCGTCCAGGTGGGCGATCACGCCCACCGGCAGGGCGGCGTTAGGGCCATCGTGGCCAAAGGGCAAGTCGGCCACGATGGGAATGCCTAAATCCCCCAGGCGATCGCGCAGCACCGCCTCAACGGTAAAGCTAGGCCCCTCCGGGGGTGGGGCACAGCGACTAAAGCGGCCCAGGGCAATGGCTTTGACCTGGGCTAGCTTACCCATCATCCGCCAGTGGGTGAGCAGCCGATCAATCCGATAGGGCGCCTCGGTGACATCCTCCAGGGCCAGGATGACCCCGGTCAGATCCGGTTCATGGGCGGTACCCAGCAAATGGGTTGCCACGGTGAGATTGGCCGGCAACAGTCGGCCCGTGGCCCGACCTCCCCCCCAGCCCTGCCCCTGGAGAGGCGGAAGCGGTTGACCCATGACCAGGGCCTGCAACCGCTGTTGGCACCAGGGGGGCTCGCTGGCTAGGGTCGTCAAGAGGGGCCCGTGGACCCCGGCTATACCCCGCCGCGCCAAACTCCAGAGCAGACTGGTAATGTCTGAAAAGCCAATCAGCCACTTGGGCGTCATCGCTTCGGGCCAGGCCCACGCTTCTAACAAGCGGCTACCGCCGTAGCCGCCGCGGGCACAGAGAATGCCGCGACACGCTGGGTCTGCCATGGCCGTGGCCAGTTGCCGGCGGCGGTCCGGGTCGGGACCGGCCAGGT
>DVEE01000260.1 GCA_015295885.1 Leptolyngbyaceae cyanobacterium M65_K2018_010 | reverse complement strand
ACTGTCCTTCCTGCCCCCCCCAGGCCAAGGTGGTAAGCTACGGGCCTGGGATTGTTAAAATTAAAGACCAGAAGATTTACAGGCCGTCACAGAGGCCCTTCAAGGGTTGACATTCAAGCGTTGGCATTATTGGTTAAGGAGACGCGCCCATGCTGCACCGAAAGATCTATCAACTCTGTTGTGATGGTCGAGAAGTGTGGATTTTTCTGCGGGATCAACAGCGTTGGATAGAGCGAGCTCGGATTCTAGATATTGAAGGCGATTTAATTACCCTGCGCTACGAAACCGAAGAAGACGACGAAATTTGTTCCTGGGAAGAAATGGTGCGCCTAGAGAGTATTGGAGCCGTGACCCAACGCCTAGCTTCCGTACCCCGTGGCGATGTGGAGCTCAACGTGGCTGAAGATTGCCCCGAAACCGAACAAATTATCGACTCCTCCCCGGAACCTAATCCCGAGTAGCCTTAAAAGGGGCTGAGGGTAATTCCTAGGAAGCGGTCTAACAGACGATTTCGCCAGGTAAACCTCAAGACCCAGGCCCAAACCACCGCTACCCCACCGATACCGAGATACTGGGGTAAACCCAGCGGGTAGATTTCAAAGAAGTTGCGCAATCCTGGCACCCCGAGAATCACTCCATAGGCCACAAATAAAATCACCGCTAGGATCCCATAGCGCCAATCGCGGCTCAGCGGTTCTCCCCCCACCCAGGCCCGGCTGGGGGGTTTTAAAAAGGGTAAGAGCAACAGTCCCCCCCATACCTGCATCGTTACCAGCGCCGCCTCGGCAATGCGCTGGGCGCGGATAAACTCCGCCCGAGTAATCTGTTGACCGACCTCTTCTAGGGAAATTTGCCCACTCAGCCAGGCCAGCACCGGACCAATGTTATCGGCCAAAAAGATTAGGTAGAGCAAAATACTGGCCAAGGAGAGGGTTAGCGTAGCAGGCAATACAAAGTGCAAAAAGGGATTTCCCTGGGTCACTTCCACCCGCCTAGGTTGAGCCCACAGGGTGACAAAGAAGGGAGCCAGACCCACGGTAAAGAAGGTCACGATCGTCCCCGTCTTAATCCCCAGGGGGAAGGACAGGGTGACCATGCCAATCGCCACAATGACCATGGCAAAGGCAAAAATCCGCACCATAAACAGCTTGGTAATATCAGCCACGCCGTTTCGAATCCGCTGTCCCTCCAGGAAGATTTTGGGCAAGGCGCTGAAGCTATCGTTCAGCAGCACAATATCGGCTACGGTGCGGGTGGCCTGACTACCGCTTTCCATAGCTACACCCACGTTAGCCTGTTTGAGGGAGAGGACATCGTTGACCCCATCTCCCATCATGGCCACATTCGTTTGTCGGATGCACTTTTCACCGCAACC
>DVEE01000093.1 GCA_015295885.1 Leptolyngbyaceae cyanobacterium M65_K2018_010 | reverse complement strand
CCCGCCGATAATGGCCGAGAAGCTGCCGTGGTGCCGGGGCTAACCGTGTACGGGTTCAACCACGTGTCGGAAGTTGCGGATTTTCTCAATAACCCGAGCCACCATACCCCTGTGGTGGTCGATAATCGCACCCTGATGGCCGCCCATGCAGGGGCCTTAGACCTGCGCGATGTCAAAGGCCAGGCCCAGGCCCGTCGCGCCCTAGAAATTGCGGCCGCCGGAGGACACAACCTGATTTTTGTCGGGCCACCCGGCAGCGGCAAAACCATGCTGGCCCGGCGGCTGCCCTCCATTTTGCCGCCCCTACAATTTGAAGAAGCCCTGGATGTCACCCAGATTCACTCCGTCGCTGGCCTGTTGAAGGAAAAGGGCACCCTGGTCAGTACTCGTCCTTTCCGCAGCCCCCATCACTCGGCCTCTGGGCCATCTCTAGTGGGGGGCGGTAGTTTTCCCAAACCCGGGGAAATCTCCCTGGCCCATCGGGGGGTGTTGTTTCTGGACGAACTGACTGAATTTAAGCGGGATGTGTTGGAATTTCTGCGCCAACCCCTAGAGGATGGCTACGTCACCATTACCCGCACCCGCCAGTCCGTGGTGTTCCCGGCCCAGTTCACCCTGGTGGCCAGCACCAACCCCTGCCCCTGCGGCTTCTACGGTGATTCCGTGCAGCCCTGCACCTGCACCCCCCGCAGCCGCGAAAACTACTGGTCGCGTCTCTCCGGCCCCTTGATGGACCGGATTGACCTGCAGGTGGCGGTCAGCCGCATCAAGCCGGAAGAAATGACCCAACACCAACCCGGTGAAGCCTCGGAACCGGTCCGCCAGCGGGTGCAAGCGGCTCGCCAACGGGCCCGCGATCGCTTCCAGGCTGAGCCTAAACTCCAATGCAATGCCGATATGCAGAGCCGCCACCTGAAGCAGTGGTGCCCCCTGGATGACCCCAGTCGCACCCTGCTGGAGGGGGCCGTTCGTAAGCTGGGGCTCTCAGCCCGCGCCACCGATCGCATTCTCAAAGTCGGTCGCACCATCGCGGACCTGGACGCCTGCGAGAATCTGCAAACCCACCACATTGCGGAAGCCATCCAATACCGTACCCTCGATCGCATGCAGTGATTGCAAATGATTGCTTTCTGTTGCACTGGGTAAGCAAAGCTGTACTTTTCCCGTGGACCCTTGGTACAAGTAAGGCAGGGGAAAATAGCCTTTACAGGGCCAGCAACCGCGAAAAAGCCTGGCCCGAAGGTATGGTCATTGCCGAATAGTGACTCCGTTTGGCCGCGAGTGAGTGTGAGGGGTGTACGCAGATAGCGATGGAGAAAAACGCCCTATTCCCCATCAACGTTTAGGAGCTCATTCAACCAGTCTTTCAGGGACTC
>DVEE01000336.1 GCA_015295885.1 Leptolyngbyaceae cyanobacterium M65_K2018_010 | reverse complement strand
GCCCCAACCCCTCGGCCATAACGACGTGATGGTGGCGGTGGTACTCGCTGCGATGGAGGGCTTCTTTCAACGCGCCCTGGTGGAAAACCTCCTGAAAGCCGACAATATCGACCTTCATGCGGTCTAACTGCGCCCCTATCCAGGTGAGCTTTTTGAGGTAATCCTCCTGGCTGTAGGCTTCCCCAGGGTAGTACTCGCGCTGGGGCAAGGCCAGGTTGCAAAGGTTAAAGGTACCAACACGAAAGGGATTACGGTCCATGCAGCCAGCCCTACCCCAAACAATAGCCCCATTAAACCCTAAGGGGGGGAGTCCCTAAACCTTGGCCAGGGTAACTCGTTCCTCTTGATCCTGGTACTTACCCCGACGGGTTTCATAGCTGACCTGGCAGGGCTCGCCCTCGAAGAAAATCAGTTGCACCACCCCTTCTTCCGCATAGATGCGGCAATCGGCACTGGAGGAGTTAGAGAACTCCAGGGTCAGATGCCCCCGCCAACCGGCCTCGGCGGGGGTGAGATTGGCGATAATGCCACAGCGGGCGTAGGTGGATTTGCCAATGCAGATGACACTGATATTATCGGGCACCGCCAGGCGCTCTAGGGCTACCCCTAACCCGTAGGAGTGGGCGGGCAGAACGAAGTAACGGCCATTGGCATCGCACCTCAATTCGCTGGGTTCCAGATTCTCTGGGTTAAAGTTTTTGGGGTCTACCACCGTGCCTGGGATATGGCGAAAGATGCGAAACTCCGCTGGCGACAGGCGAATGTCGTACCCGTAGGAGGACAAGCCATAGCTAATCACCGGCTGCTGATTGGCTGGGCCACCCTGGATTTGAACATGCCGAACCAGGGCAGGCTGAAAGGGGTGAATCATGCCCGCCAGCGCCATTTTGTTGATCCAGGCGTCGTTTTTAATCATGGACGTTCTCAGGAATAGGACTAGGGCAAAAAATTGCGACGGAATTCTGTCACCTGATCGGCAATATCCAGCAGCACCGTGGGCATAGCTGGGCCGGTCAAGATCACATCGACCTGGGGAGGGCGATGCTGGAGAAAATCAATTACATCCGGGGCAGAAATCAGATCGTAATTGACGGCCAAGCTCAGTTCATCAAGAACCACTAATCCGTAGCGGCCCTTACTGACCATGGTTTTGGTGTACTGCCAAAGTTCCTGGACGGCGGCTTGAGCTTCAGCCTCTACCTCAGGGCCATGGATACAGCCAGCCATGTCCGAGCGAATCCAGTCCAGGTTTTGCCCTAACTGCATGGGCTGATGGGGCCCCTGGTGTATGCCCCCCTTGAGAAACTGCACCACCAAAGCAGACTTACCCTGTTCGGCAATTCTCAGCGCCTGCACCATGACATCGGTAAAAAAGCTGCGATGGAT
>DVEE01000451.1 GCA_015295885.1 Leptolyngbyaceae cyanobacterium M65_K2018_010 | reverse complement strand
TAGGACGTTCCTCATCAGCGAAACACTGATAACAACTGCTTAGCTGATGCTAAGGTATCGGCTTCGGCGGCGGGTTTATCTTTGCGCCAGCGCAGAATGCGGGGAAAGCGCACGGAAATGCCCGACTTGTGGCGAGTGGATTCGGCCATGCCCTCAAAGCCAATTTCAAACACCTGCACAGGTTCCACGGAACGCACTGGCCCAAACCGCTCCGTAGTGTGGCGGCGAATCCATTTATCTAGCTCGTCAATTTCGGCATTATCTAACCCGCTGTAGGCCTTGGCAAAGGGCACCAGGGTATCGCCCTGCCAGAGGGCAAAGGTGTAGTCGGTAAACAGATTGGCCCGCTTGCCGCTGCCGGCCTGGGCGTAGATTAGCACCGCATCCAGACTCATGGGGTCAACCTTATACTTCCACCAGTAGCCGCGCTTGCGGCCCACCAGGTAGGGGCTATCAATGGCCTTGACCACCAAGCCTTCGGCCCCGTGCTGGCGAGCAACGGCTCGCAGGGTCGTTAATTCCTCAAAGGCGTTGAAGGTAAGGGAGACGGAGGGATGGAGGTGGGGATGGGGGTAGGCGGTCAGGAGGTCGGCCAGGAGTTGTTTGCGATCGCCCAGGGGCTTGGTGCGAATATCCTCTCCCTGGTGCTCTAACAGGTCGTAGGCGATGAAATGCACCGGGTTGGCGGCCATGACCTTGGCGCTGACCTGTTTGCGGCCCAACCGCTTTTGTAGGTGATTAAAGGAAAGGGGCTGACCCGCCTGCCAGCACAGAATTTCGCCATCCATCACGGTGCCGTTGGGCCAGGTCGCTAGGGCCGCCTCAACCTCGGGAAATTGGGGGGTAACCAAGTCTTCCCCCCGCGACCAAATAAACACCTGGTCGGCCCGCTTGATCACCTGGGCCCGAATGCCGTCCCACTTCCACTCGGCCTGCCAGCGGGAAAAATCTTCGGTCTGAAATTTTTCCTCATCTAGGGCAGTGGCCAGGAAAAAGGGGTAGGGCTGGCTGGGAGAGTTTTGGGTAGCCGCTGGACTGGTGAGGGACTGGTAGAACTCCACCGTGGGGGTAAAGTCACCCATCAGGCGATGGGCCAGCACCGCCTCTGCAACCCCGGTCGCCGCAGAGAGTCCCTTGATCACCAGCTTCTCAGAGGCGCCCACCCGAAAGGCGCCGGTCAAGATCTTGTTCAGCACAAAGATCTCGGTGTTATCTAGGGCGGCCCACCAGGACACAATCAAGTCTCGCCGTTCCTCGTCGGTCGCCACGACCTTGGCCCTGGGAATGACCTCCTCCATCCACTGGTGCAGGGGAAGGGGGGCTTGGGGTTGGCGGGGCAGGGGGGTATCCCGCAGTAGCAGGGCAATCACCTCGGCGGAGTCGCCG
>DVEE01000406.1 GCA_015295885.1 Leptolyngbyaceae cyanobacterium M65_K2018_010 | reverse complement strand
ATGACGGCCCGTGAGTTCTGTAGTTCATCCCACGACCCTGGTTAATGACCCCGAACGCCTAGAGGCTCTTCTGAAGGAAATCCCCAAGGAGCCAGGGGTCTACTTTATGAAGGACAGCCGGGAGCAAACCCTGTACATCGGCAAGTCTAAGTGCCTGAGAACGCGGGTGCGGTCTTACTTTCGTGACTTCCACGGTCATATGCCCCGCATTACCGTCATGGTGATGCAAATTGTGGATATTGAGTTTATTGTTACCGACACTGAGGCCGAAGCCCTGGCCCTGGAGGCTAATTTAATTAAGCAGCATCAACCCCACTTCAATGTGCTGCTGAAGGATGACAAGAAGTACCCCTACCTCTGTGTCACCTGGTCCGAGGACTACCCCCGCATTTTCATTACCCGCAAACGCCGCCAGAGTCCTAAAGACCGTTACTACGGCCCCTACGTGGATGTGGGGTTACTGCGCAGCACCCTCAATCTAGTCAAGCGAATTTTTCCTCTGCGCCAACGGCCCCAGCCCATGCACCGCGATCGCCCCTGTCTAAACTACGATATGGGTCGCTGCCCGGGGGTTTGCCAGCAGTTGATTTCCCCCGCCGACTATCACAAAACCCTCCAGCGGGTAGTGATGGTATTTCAGGGGCGCACTACGGAGTTAGTGGACATCCTCACCCAGCAAATGGAGCGGGCCGCCGAGGACCTGAAGTTTGAGCAGGCGGCCCGATTACGGGACCAGATTCGGGGCTTGGAACGGCTCTGTGCCGACCAAAAGGTGGCTTTGCCAGACGATACGGTGTCGCGGGATGCGATCGCCCTGGCCGCCGATGAAAAACATGCCTGTGTCCAAATTTTCCAGGTGCGGGCTGGGCGACTGGTGGGGCGGCTAGGCTTTGTGGCCGATGCTGAATCCGGCCCCCCGGCAGACATTCTCCAGCGGGTGCTGGAAGCCCATTACCAGAGCGTGGAGGCGGTGGAGATCCCGGCAGTCATTCTCTCCCAATACGAGTTGCCGGAGGGGGAAATTTTGTCAGAGTATCTGAGCCAGCGCCGGGGCCGCAAGGTTTCCATCGAGGTGCCCCAGCGCCAGACCAAGGCCAACCTGATTGAGATGGTGGAGCGCAACGCCCAGTACGAACTGGCGCGCACCCAGGCGGCGGCCGATCGCAACACCCAGGCTCTGCAAGATCTGGCCATTGTGCTGGATTTGCCTGACCTGCCCAAGCGCATTGAAGGCTACGACATCTCGCACATTCAGGGGGCCGATGCGGTGGCCTCCCAGGTGGTGTTTGTGGATGGTATGCCCGCTAAACAGCACTATCGCCACTACAAGATTAAAAATCCCGCTGTGCAAGCCGGCCATTCCGACGACTTTGCCAGTATGGCGGAGGTGATTCGCCGTCGCTTTCGCCGCTACGCCGCTGACCCCGATCAACCGCGCCTGGGCCACCCCGATTGGCCCGACCTGGTGATGATTGACGGTGGCAAGGGCCAGTTGTCTGCGGTGGTGGAAGTGCTGAGGGAGATGAATTTGCTCCAGGATTTGAACCTGGTCAGCCTGGCCAAAAAGCGAGAGGAACTCTTTCTCCCCGGTGAGTCTCTGCCCCTCGTCACCGAGCCCGACCAACCGGGGGTGCAGTTGCTGCGTCGTCTGCGGGATGAAGCCCACCGCTTTGCCCTTAGCTTTCACCGTAAAAAGCGGAGCGATCGCCTGCGGAGATCCCGGCTTTCCGACATTCCGGGACTCGGTCAGCATCGCCAAAAAGAGCTCCTGGCCGCCTTTCGCTCCATTGACTATATCCGTGAAGCCAGCCCCGAGCAATTGGCTACCGTTCCCGGGATTGGCCCCCAATTGGCCCAGACCATCTACGAGTACTTCCATCCCCAGGCCGACCCTAGCGATGATCGGGATAGGTCGGCCTAGGTTAGCCTCCAACTCCCCTGCCTGAGTCAGCCCGATGCTGACTCCCCCCTGGCTTTGCCCCGCCGGCCCCTGGCTTCGACGCTTTCCCGAGTATCCTGCGGCGGAAATGGGGCTACCCTTCGTGCAGCTGAAAAGCCTTGATAAAAGGGGATTCCCTGGCTGACTGCGGCTTTGCACAGGCTACGCCCTATGCACGGGCAAAGTCTTACAGTCCCGTGGATTGGGCTCAGGTATTAACGGTTTTACAAACCGGCCCGCAATCTTCAGAGCCTCAGCAATGGGTCAGCCAGTGGCGATAGGCTTAGCCACCCATGGGGTGGTGGCTTTGGCGAAAGAATCGGCTCAAGGCTCGATTTCAGCTTTCATGCGCTCTAGGGTTTGATGCATCTGCTGAAACATGGCATCGGGGGTCATGCCAAACTGACCCAGTTGGGTTTTCAACTGTTCCACCGTCATTTTGGCCATAAAGTCTTCGGAAAGCTCAAACCGCTTCATAAAGATGTGATATCGCTCCATCATGGCTTCCATCTGGTCGATGAACATCTTTTTGCCTTCCCGGTCAAATTTGCCGTAGTTACTGCCTAGCTGCATCAGCGATTGGTAATCCTGAAACAACTGCATGGCCTCTTGTTGAATGATTTCAGAATCAAAAAATCCCATGGTTTGGCACTGTTTTAACAAACTACCCTATATCTAATGAGATTAAGGGCTGATTTAGCGGCTGGCCAAGGAGAGATAACCCTACTCAGCGCTAAATCGGCATAATAAACCCTCTAGTACCCTGAGGCGGACATAGGGCTACCCTTTGTGAGGCTGAAAAGCCTGCACAACACAGGAATCCCTTGCTTCCTGCTGCTGTGCACGGGCCAAGCCCTAGATCCTTGTCTGTTGAGTTCAGGTCCTAGCGTTTTGAAAAGAGGCGACTGAGTAGACGACCCTGCTGGGGAAGCTGAGCTGGTGCGGGGGAAGAGGCCGCCGGCTTAGTTCTAGGAGTGCTAGGAGTAGTCAAATCAATTTGGAGTTGGCGGGCATATTTGAGTGCTACCCCATGCTGGGGATTGAGCCGCAAGGCCTGCTTGAAGTGTACCTTGGCCATACCCGTGAGCTTGTTATGCAAATAGGCCTGACCCATGAGGCAGTGGTAATGGCTATTGTGAGGCTCGAGCTTAATGGCATCCTTGAGTTCTTGGATAGCTGCGGCCAGGTTCTGGGCCTTGAGGTATTCCTGGGCCCGCTGGTAGTGGCGTTCGGCATAGGTGGAAGCCGATGAGCTCTCCGGCTTGGGGGATGTCTGCGGTTCACTGGCTGGTTTAGGCGCGGATGCCCCGATCAACCCCGAGCGTTTTTCCCGAATGATGGCGTCGCCCATCTTGCGTTTCAGGTAGGCGAGGTTGAGTTCACCCAGGGCCTGGGTGCAGCGCTCAAAGTCGGCGGCGGAGCTGTATTGGCGATTGCTTAACTGCTCTAGGGCATGCTCGTAGGCCACATCCACTTCGGCTTCTGGCACCTTCAGGAGGCGGCGGCTGGCCTCATCCTCAAGGTTGAGTTGATGGTCTCGGCTTAGGCGGCGCACCTTAAACCGTAGGGTGGCCAGGGTTTCGCTGCGGTTCTTTTCTTGCTTGAGCCGTTGGTAGGCGGGGTTCACCAGCTTGGTCAGAACTTGTTGGACAAACTCCCGTTGCTCGGGGGCTTGGGCGGTCTGAACATCGGGGTGTAGCCGCTTCGCAACCAGATGGTATCGCTTGAGCAAGCGGCGCTCATCGGCAGCAACGGAGACCCCTAAAACTGCGTAGGGATCGGTAAATTGATTCAACCATTCCGGCGAAAAAGGCGCTTGAGACATTCAGGGTAGACCAAGGGAGAACTGATGGTAGACGCAATGGAGCCGGTTGCCCAAATCCAAACTGCAAATTGAACAACCCTAGCCCCAGGGTAGATGCAACGGTGGCAGTGACGAAGTGGTAGTGACTGAATCGGCGGAACCACCGACTAATTCAGGAATTCTTTCCAACCAT
This sequence comes from Leptolyngbyaceae cyanobacterium M65_K2018_010, assembly GCA_015295885.1. GTDB lineage: Bacteria > Cyanobacteriota > Cyanobacteriia > Phormidesmidales > Phormidesmidaceae > Nodosilinea. Next base: position 1,815 of record DVEE01000406.1, on the reverse strand, counting down.
TGTGGTCTATATCTAGCAACAACAACGATCGGTACTAGAAGGATACCCCGATTCTTTACGAGCGGCTTATACTAGCCTCATAAAGTGGATGCTACGTTTATAGACTCCTTGCGATGTCAACTGAGTTGCGAAGTCGCCCCGTGGCTGTCGCCCTGGCCTGGTTAGGGGCGTTCACACCGGGCCCCATTCCCCTATCGGGGTTGCACAAATTTTATCTAGGTCAGCCGGTTTGGGGAGTGGTCTATCTGCTATTGGGCTGGACCCAGATTCCTCGTATTGCCTGTGCCCTTGAGGGAGTCTGGTTGATGACCCGTCCGCCCGAGGCGTTTGCCATTTCGGATCCAGGGGGCGGAACGGGTCAGGGCACCCCGATAGATGTCGGTCAGGTCAGCGCCCTGGGGGTGGCCCTGCGCGAACTCGATACCCTGCGTCAGGATGGCCTGATTTCAGAGCATGAGTTTGAGCAAAAACGGCGCCAATTACTCGACCAGGTGGGCTAATGGCCGGTCTCTCCAAGCTCAAACAAGGCTGGCAAACCCTTCGAGCCCAGCTCCATCCCCTCGCCAGTCGCCTGGCCGAGGATCCAGGCTATCGACTGCGATCGCTCGCAGAAGTCGATCGGGCCGCGGATTTGGGCTTTCGCCTGGATGTCAACCAGGCCACCGTGGACGACTGGCTGCGGCTGCCGGGTATTTCCATTCGCCAGGCCCAGGTGCTGACCCAACTGCGCCAGAGTGGTCTGCAATTCTATGCCCTGGAGGATATCGCCGCCGCCCTGGGCGTGCCGCCTAGCCAACTGCAGCCCCTGGCTAAGGTGCTGGCTTTTTGCTACTACGATAGGGGCAACCCCTGGCAACTGCAGCGGGTGAACCTTAACCAGGCCAATGCGGCCCAACTCTGTCAGGTGCCCGCCATCAGCCCGGCCCTGGCCCAGGGCATTATCGCAGAGCGACACTGGCGGGGCCCCTTCCAGCATTTAGGGGACTTTCAGCGGCGGTTGCAGCTCTCCGCTGAGATCATGGCCACCCTGATGCACCACCTGCAGTGTTGAGGCATACCCCAGAGCTCAAATCCATGGCCCCTCATCCCAGGGGGAGCACCCTACCCTGGGGGGCTTCTAGTTCGATGGTGGCCACCACCTGGCCGTGGTCGGACTTCCAGGGCTCGATGGTTTCCTCCAGGAGTGTTTGATCGAAAATGTGGTCGTTATACACCGACACGTAGGTGACTCGGCCCAGGCGATCTCGATTTTGGGCGGCAAACTCTTCACTCACCATGATGTGGTCGAGGCTGTCGTAGTGGCCATTGTGAATGTGGGTGTAGTAGTGGTCTCCGTAGCCCAGCCGGGCTTGAATGTCTTTCACCTGGTAAAGCAATACATCCCACACCGGTGCTTTTTTGCGGTAAGGCCAGCATTCCCAGGGCGGTTGGCCGGCCACAATTTCGGTGGTGACCGCGGTGTGGTTATCGTTCACATCGCCCATCACAATCACCGGGTAACGGCGATCGCGCAGGACTGCCATCAACAGACCCCGCAAGGCCGTTGCCTCGGCGGCTCGACGAATCAGGGATCGGGCCTGGCCCTTAGCGGTTTCCATGGGGTCGCTGCGATCGACGCCATCCGGCAGCATCGGGCGTTTTGACTTGAGGTGTACCACAAACACGGTGCATTGAATTTGCTCCGTGAGGGCCAGGTCTACAGCCAGCACCGGGTGGGAAAACTCCCGCAGGGGCAGTTCTGCACCATCAATATCTAGGGTGCTCCCAGCCGGAAACTCACTATAGATCCGCTGGCCCAAAATGGGAAAGCGGGTC
>DVEE01000300.1 GCA_015295885.1 Leptolyngbyaceae cyanobacterium M65_K2018_010 | reverse complement strand
GCGTGGTGCTCTATGCCCTGCCGGAACTGGATGGGGCGATCGACCCGGTGCCCCTAGGTGGTCTGGTAGGGGATCAAATTTACCTGGTACCCGAACGGGTTCAGCGCCTCACCGGACGGGTGCGGGCCTGGGTTAACCTGCGTCGTAAGCCCCCGGCGGAACGTAGGATTGCGATCATTCTCTACGGCTTCCCCCCTGGCTACGGGGCCGTGGGTACGGCGGCCCTGCTAAACGTGGGGCCATCCCTGTTGCGCGTCTTGCAAGCCCTCAAAGAGGCAGGCTACACCGTCGGCGACCTGCCCGAGGAGGGCGAAACCCTGATTGATTGGGTGAAGGCTGCCGATGAAGCGATTCCAGGGGGCCAGATGCCGGGGATCCTGAAAGAATCCAGAGATCTCAAGGAACCCGGAAATCTGGCGACCGTCCCCACCCGACAACTGGAAAAATGGCTCACCTACCTGCAACGCACCCGCATGGAGCGGCAGTGGGGCGACCTAGACCAGGCCCCAATTAAAACCTTTGATGACCAATTTCTGCTGGGTGGGGTGTCCCTGGGGAACCTTTGGATTGGTGTGCAACCGCCCCTAGGCATTGCCGGCGACCCCATGCGGCTGATGTTTGAGCGAGACCTCACCCCCCATCCCCAATACGCCGCCTTTTACCAATGGCTACAACGGGAGTTTAAAGCCGATGCGGTGGTGCATTTTGGCATGCACGGCACGGTGGAATGGCTGCCCGGTTCCCCCCTGGGCAATACCGGCTATTCCTGGTCAGATATTTTGTTGGGGGATCTGCCCCACCTCTACCTCTACGCCGCTAATAATCCCTCCGAATCGATGCTGGCTAAGCGTCGCGGTTACGGGGTGCTGATTTCCCACAATGTGCCGCCCTACGGTCGGGCCGGGTTGTACAAGGAGTTAGTGACCCTGCGCGACCTGATTGCGGAATATCGGGAAGACCCGGATAAAAACGCCGTCCTCAAAGACGCCATTCTTAAAACCATTGCCGATTCTGGGCTGGATGCCGACTGCCCCTTTGAGGAGGCCAAGCGCCTGGGGATTGAGTTCACCCCAGAAAATGCCCGCCTGTTTAGTGCGGAGGTGTTTAACCGCTACATCACTACCCTCTACGACTACCTACAGGTCTTAGAGAATCGTCTATTTTCTAGTGGTTTGCATGTGTTAGGCCAGGCCCCCGATGCCGAGCAACTGCGTAGCTACCTGGCCGCCTATTTTGGCGATGAGTTGCCAGCGGAGGTGCTGACCGAGATGAGTCAGTGGTATGGGGGAGGAAGGAGCCAGGGGCCAGGAGCCAGGCTTCGCCCTGAGGCTCAGTCCGAAGGGGGAGGGGAGTCAGGAGCCAGGAGAGGGGAGTTAAAGGATCAACTTCAACAGTTAAAGGCCAAAATTCCTCCCGCTACTCTGGAGCCTCTGGAAGCGAAGCTTGATCAAGCTTGGGAGATTTGCGATCGCCTGGCCCAAACCCCGGACGAAATTACCAACCTGCTACGGGGCTTGAACGGCGAATACATTCCCCCGGCCCCTGGCGGCGACCTACTGCGGGATGGACCTGGGGTGCTGCCCACGGGGCGCAACATCCACGCTTTGGATCCCTACCGCATGCCCTCGCCGGCGGCCTATGAGCGGGGCAAGGGGATTGGCCAAAAAATTCTGGCCCAGCATCTCCAGGACCAGGGCACCTATCCAGAAACCGTAGCGGTGATGTTGTGGGGGCTGGATGCCATCAAGACCAAGGGCGAATCCCTGGGGATTGTGCTGGAGTTGGTCGGGGCGGAGCCGGTAAAGGAGGGCACCGGGCGGATTGTGCGCTACGAATTAATTCCCCTAGAGCGCCTGACCCATCCCCGCATTGATGTGCTGGCTAACCTGTCGGGGATTTTTCGCGACAGCTTTATGAATGTGCTGGAACTGTTGGATGACCTTTTCCAGCGGGCGGCGGCGGCTGAGGAACCCGAGGATCAAAATTACATTCGCAAGCATGCCCTGGCCCTGCAACAACAGGGGGTAGAGAATCCCTCGGCGCGACTATTTTCTAACCCAGCGGGGGACTATGGGTCCCTGGTCAACGATCGGGTGGTGGATGCTAACTGGGAAACCAGCGAAGAACTGGGCAATACCTGGTGCGATCGCAACGCCTACAGCTACGGTCGCCAAGACAAAGGCCAGGCCCGTCCCGAAATTCTGCAAACCCTGCTCAAAAGCACGGGCCAAATCGTGCAGCAGATCGACTCGGTGGAATACGGCCTCACCGATATTCAGGAATACTACGCCAACACGGGTGCTCTGAAACAGGCGGCGGAGCAACGCCAGGGCCGACGAGTCACCGCCAGCTTTGTGGAGAGCTTTTCTAAGGACACCACCCCGCGCAAGTTAGACGACCTACTGCGCATGGAGTACCGCACCAAACTGCTCAACCCCCGCTGGGCAGAGGCCATGGCCACCCAGGGTTCTGGCGGAGCCTACGAGATCTCCCAGCGGATGACAGCCATGCTGGGCTGGGCGGGCACCACCCACTTTAAGGATGCCTGGGTCTACGACCAGGCGGCCAGAACCTACGCCTTGGATGCTGAGATGGCCGAACGCCTGAGCAAAGCCAACCCCGAAGCCTTTCGTAATATTGTCGGTCGTCTGCTGGAGGCCAATGGTCGTGGCATTTGGACCCCCGATGAGAACACCCTGGAAAAACTCCAGCGGCTCTACGACCAGGCCGATGAGGTTCTGGAGGGCGTAACGCCATCGTAAGCTCCTCATAGCCGCTTGATATTTGTGTTTTGTTGGTAGAGCCCGCCCGCCCGATTCGGTTTCTAGGAACTCAGTCGTTATCCTGAGCAAAGACACCCTGCCCACCCCAGGACCATGGCTACTGACGTTTTTATCTCCTACTCGCGCCGCGATAAAGAATTTGTCGAGGTACTCTACGACGCCCTGCAAGCCAGTCAGTACGGCACCTGGATTGACTGGCAGGATATTGCCCCTACCACGGAATGGTGGAAGGAAATTGAAGCAGGCATTGAAGCGGCCCACACCTTCATTTTTGTCATTAGCCCCGATTCGGTGGCTTCAGAATACTGCCGCCAGGAGATTGACCATGCCGTCCAACACGGTAAGCGGTTGATTCCGATTCTGCGGCGCAGCGAATTTGAGCGCGATGACCTGCACCCTAAGCTGGGGCAGCACCAGTGGCTCATGTTTAGGGCCGAAGACGACTTTGATACCGCCTTCGCCACTCTAGTAGAAACTATTAATACCGATATAGACCATAAGAAAACCCATACCCAGTTGCAGGTAAGGGCGATTGAGTGGCAGCAACAGGGCCGAGATGGCAGCTTGCTACTGCGAGGCAGAAACCTGGAAAAAGCCGAGCAATGGTTGCTGCAAGCTGCCGGTAAAGAACCTCCCCCCACCCCCCTGCAAGGAGACTATATTGCCGCCAGCCGCCGCGCCTCCACGCTTCGCCAAAGGGGTCTAGTGGGCGCCCTGGGATCGTTGCTGGCCCTGGCCCTAACCGCCGGCGGATTAGCCTTTTGGCAGTTTGGCGAGGCTCGCCGAGCTTTAGTCATTGTAGAAGAGCAGAAAGAAGCCGCCGAACGAGCCCGCAACGCCGAAGCTGACCAGCGCCAAATTGCCGAAGAAAAACAGCGAGAAGCCGAAGCCGCCCTGGCTCTGGCCGAAGCTGCCAGAAAGGAAACCATTCAAGCCCTCACCCAAGCGGAAAGCGCCAAAGAAGCCGCTGAAGTCGCCGAAAGACAGGCCGAACAAGGGCGACAAACGGCAGAAACCGCCAAACAACAAGCCCTAGAAGCTCAGCAGGCAGAAGTAGCCCAACGCCAAACCGCAGAGCAGCAGCGTCAAGCCGCCGAGAAAAACTTGGCCCAAATGACCCAACTTGTCGATGGGGTGTCTGATTTGTTTCAGGGTCATCAGGGCATTAATGTCAGAGTAGTGGGCTTTGCCCCCATTCAACGCAACTTGTTTGAGTTCTTTTTGCCCTATCACGAATACATCATTCAGAGTAGTGGTCAATCGGTGAATAGTTGGCGTAGCGCCGAAGCTCGCTTTCGCATTGGCCAGTCCTCAGAAACCATTGGGGATAGTAAACGGGCAGAACATGAGTATCGACTAGCCTTTTTTGAGACTAAAGCAATCGTGGAAAGTTCAGCCACTTCCAGCAAAGCACCTTCAAACGTGATCCGACTGTTAAACCAAACAGCGGTTTTTTATGCTTGGAACCGTATGAACTATGGCTATTTGGATGAAGCCGGAGATATTCTGATTTTAGCCAGCAAATTAACGGAGCCCCACAGGGATTCTCAAGACCCTGAACTGATTATATCCTTCTCCAACCTTGAAAATGCCTTGGCGAGACTATTTTCTGATAAACGTATTCACGAAAGAGCCAAAGAGCATCAATTATTATCCATAGAATTGGCTAGAAAAGCAGTTAGTCTTGCCCCTGAAAATGTGGTGTATAAGCGCAATCTTGCGACCTATCTTCGAAACCTATCGACTACGCCTGAAGCCTTGATGGCAAAAGAAGAGAGAGATCGATATGCCCTTGAAGGTTGTGGAATTGCCAGAGAAGCAGACCTAGCGAATGATGCTGGGGTCACACTATTGACCATCAACATTGATTGCGCTTACGCTGGCAGTCTGGATGCAGGTCACGAAAAGACTTTTGAGGTCTTGTTAGACTCAAAGGAAAAACTCAATTTTGTTATTCGCCTTGATCCAGAAAATATTGAGTTCAAACTCTCGAGGGCCTTAGTACACACCAGATTAATGAGGGTTGAGCAGTTTCACCAAAAAGATTCAGCAGCCGCAAAGAGATATTTCTATCTGGCATTGAATGATTGGTTGGCAGTGATTGGAGATGGGAAGACTTTGCCAAATGATGTATGGCGACTCAGGAACATATACGACGAATTGAGGGATTTTTTGAGTGTTCAAAGTATAGATGCCACTTCGGGAGACACTGATTCTCCCGAAGTGGTTTGGTCTGAAACTGAAAGGCAAGAAGTTTTAGAGCAAATTGTAACTGCTATAGAGCGAACTCTCTATGAATTTAATGACGCCTCTCAAGTAGCCTTAATCGCTGCTGACAGTATGGCACTTCTAGCCAGCTTTCAAAAAGATTCCTCTCCGCAAAAGAGCCTAGTTAATTTGAATAAAGCCATTGACGCCTTTCAGAAGTCAGGAGTCTTTAAAGATTTTCATGTATATGATGAACGCTACACTTGGGCTTGTGGCACCTATGAAGCACGCTTAAGTATTCATGTTGACAGGAAGGATGTAAACTTGGCCTTAGCAGATCTGGAAGCCATACAACAATATTGTCAGCCTATCTTTAAGAAATATGATTTTGATTTCTATCTGCTTGCCAAGATTTGGAGCGCTCATGATAAAATTGGCGAGCTTCTATTCAATGAGGGTCGGTTTCTTGAAGCTAAGCCTATTCTCGAATTTAGCTCTTATTGGGGGCGAAGACAAAGCACTGAACTTTTGTCTAGAATTTACCGAGAAGGTTTAGGTGTACCAGTTAATTTTGCACAGGCAGAGGACTTAGAGACTTTAGCTTCAAAGCAGTCCATGAAGCGGTTTACAATCCCTGCAGACTTTGGCAGTAGTGGCCGACATCCGTTTCATTTTTATGTTTATCAGAAACCCGATGACTACCCCTACAAGGGCATTGATGACCAAGCAGAATGGCTCAAACAGGCTAGAGGGGGAACTATTCCAGAGGATGTGATTGAGTCTTTTAGAAAACTCCATCAGATTGCTGTGGAAAATGATGTTTCTTTTCCTGAATTGGCTGCCTATGCGGTGGGTAGAGCCAATCCAGATGCAGAGGAATAAGTTAAATTGCTATTTTAGAGTTTCCTCTTGGGTCGACTCAACGGTATGCCCCTCACTACCATGGACTTTCATAGCCAAGCCATTATCTTTGACCTAGATGGGGTGCTGGTGGATACCAACCCAATCTCCGAGCGCCACTGGCAAGCCTGGGCCAATCGGCACCGTATCTCCTTTGCAGAAATTGCCCGCATTCACCACGGTCGGCCCACGGTCGAAACCATTCGTTGGGTTGCGCCCCACCTGGATGCCGAACAGGAGGCCAATCTGAAGGAGCGCGCCGAAGCCGATGATGCCGAGGGCCTGACGGTCTTTACTGGAGTTAGGGAATTACTAGCTCAGTTGCCCCCTGAGCGGTGGGCGATCGCGACTAGCGCTACCCGACGAACCGCCCTAGCGCGGCTGCACCAGGTGGATTTGCCCCAACCCGCAGTACTGGTCACAGCGGATGATGTGGTACAAGGTAAGCCGGCCCCCGAGGCTTACCAACTAGCGGCCGCGGGCCTGGGCGTTGCCCCCGCCGACTGTATCGTGGTTGAGGATGCCCCGGCGGGCATCACCGCCGCCAAGGGTGCTGGGGCCCAGGTAATTGCGGTGGCAACCACCCATGGAGCAGAGGCCTTGGCCGAAGCGGATGCGGTTGTTGGGGCGATCGGGGCGCTTCAACTCCAAGTCAAGCCAGGGGAGTTGATGATTCAGGTATAGGGCCCGACTGGGGGTCAGATTCCTACCCCAGCCGGGCCACCGCCTTCCATCCCTGTCCTGAAGCGGCTGAAAAGCACCGGGGAGCTACTCGTCTTCCTCCAAATAGACATCCTCCTCCGCTTCAACCTCATCCTCGGCGACACTGACCGCCGCCCCGTTAATTTCTAGTTTCTCCCTCACCTGGGCTTCAATCTGTTGGGCAAAGGCGGCATCCTCCTGTAAACGCTGGATGGTATTCTCTCGGCCCTGACCGATGTTGTCCCCTTCGTAGCTGTACCAGGCGCCCCGTCGAGAAATCACCCCGGTTTGTTCGGCCAGGTCCACCAGGCAGCCCATGCTGGAAATGCCCTGGCCAAAAAGAATGTCAAACTCACCAATGCGGAAGGGGGGCGCTACCTTATTTTTAGCCACCTTAACCTTGGCCCGAATGCCGTATTCCTCGGTGCCCTTTTTAAGGGTTTGAATGCGACGAATATCCAAACGAACCGAGGCATAGAACTTGAGAGCATTGCCGCCGGTCGTCACCTCCGGATTGCCGTAGGAAATGCCAATTTTTTGCCGCAGTTGGTTGAGAAAAATCACCGTACACTGGGATTTACCGATGCTGCCGGTAATTTTCCGCAGGGCCTGGCTCATGAGCCGGGCCTGCAGACCCACATGGGCGTCCCCCATTTCCCCCTCAATTTCGGCGCGGGGCACCAGGGCCGCCACCGAGTCCACCACCACCACATCAATGGCCGAGGACCGCACCAGTTGATCGACCACCTCCAGGCCCATTTCCCCCGTATCGGGCTGAGAGACCAGCAGTTCGTCAATGTTGACCCCCAGGGCACTGGCGTAGATGGGGTCAAGGGCATGTTCCGCATCGACAAAGGCCGCCACACCACCGGCCTTTTGCACCTCCGCTACGGCATGGAGGGCCACGGTGGTTTTACCCGAACTCTCAGGGCCATAGATTTCGATAATCCGACCCTTGGGTCACCCACCGCCCAGGGCCAGGTCCAGGGTCAGAGCACCGGTGGGGATGGTTTCCACCTTCATCCGAGCCGCATCGCCCAACCGCATGATGGATCCCTTACCAAAATTGCGCTCAATTTGGTTGAGCACCATGGAAAGGGCCTTTTCCTTCTCGGTCTGCTCTTTGTCTTTTTTCGCCGCCATAGTTGCCTCAATGCTAGTGGACCAGACCCCTGAACCCTGATCAGTTGTCTTTAGAGAATAAGTATAGTACGCTTGCACTTATAGGCAATAGGGAGTGGCTCAAATTTCGAGATGTTTTTTACCCGCGGCCTCCGGTTGGTGAGGAGAAGGTTAAGCCCATGGCAAGAGACCGGCTGAATACCTTAATCGCATTCTCTGAGTGGGTTGTAGCGGTAACCCATCGACGGTCCCAGGGCTTTTCCTGCTGGGTGATCACGCCGGAACTGTATGCCCTCACCGACGGGGAAACCTACCCCACCCGTCAGGCGGCCCTGGCGGCGGGGCGCAGCCTGGTCCAATGTTCCCTAGGCCCACCCATCGATTTTAGTCGCTGTCGTCTCTACGACTGACCGGGGCGTTCTAGAGGTTCCTGGGGCCGTGATCCTCCAGCCATCTGCTCAGGTAGCCGAGCGTTATGGCAGGCGTCGGGTACAGAGGGGGAACCCCCCTGAAAAGCCTTAGAAGGGCGGCCCTGGAGCATCTTCATGGCCCCGCTCCAGGCGATCGCAGGAATTGGGGCAATCAGCCCAGACCCAGGGTCAGGCTCCATTCCAATAATTGTCCCGTGGCCGTCGGGGCATGGTCCACCACCTGTAGTTTCCAGGCGCCTGGGGCTGGTTGACCGATTAACCCCATTAAGCTGGGGGTAGTGCGAAGACTATAAACCTGGCGCCATTCGGATTGGCGACCTAGGGTGCGCCCTTGCAGCAGGACTTTTGCACCACTGGGGGCAATCAGGGTGAGGCTGAGATCCCCTAAAAATTCATGCACCAGGCTGACCTGAATTTGTAGATCCATGACCGTACCCGCCTGGGAGATGGTGATAGTACTGTCAATACCCTGGGGTTGATGGTCAGGGATGGCGATCGGGCTCTGATTGCGTTGGGTGATCACCTGGCTTACCCGGCGATCCCTAAAGGCCCGTCCCTGGGCAGCCTGAACCGCCGCAAAGGCATTCACCTTGCCGTAGCCAAACCAGGGCGAATGTCCGCGGGCATCGTAGGTACCGTGCCTTAACCCCAGTTGGGGGTCGGGGTTGGGATCGAGAATTTTGTCAGCGGTGGTTTGCAAAATTTCCCGCACTTGCTGGGCCGTCAGGTTGGGGTTGACGGAGAGCATCAGCCCAGCCACCCCGGCTACCACTGGGCAGGAGCTGGAGGTGCCGCCAAAGGTATTGGTGTAGTTGCTGGGGTCGTAACCCGCTCCCTGGGTGCGATCGCTGGTGACCATACCCAACCCTGGCAGAGATTGCTTGACCTCCGGGCCGGTGGGGATCGTGCCCACCCGGGGTAAGGCCATATTAGGAGGGGCATTGTTACTGGGGGCTGCCACCGCAATATGCTCGCCCCAGTTACTGTAAGCGGCTTTAGTATTGAGGCTGGTGGAAGCCGATACGGCAATGACATCGGGGTGAATGGCGAACCCATTCAGCCATTTTGTCGGCCCACTGAGGGCATTTTGGGGCCATTGGGCTTCGTTAATGGTGCCGCTGACCGGACGATTGGCATTGCCCGCCGAGAACACAATCACACACCCCTTGCCATGACGTCCTTCGGTGGCCGCCCGGGTAATGGCGTTGGTTTGGCGCAGGGTCAGGGGAAAGTAGTTGGAGGCCGGTGACCAACTGCAGGAGATCACGGCGGCTCCCCGCTGCATGGCCTCACCAAATAGTTGCTCAATGGCGGCATCGTCAATAAAGCCCGTAGTCCGGATGGGTAAGAAACTGCAACCGGGGGCCACCCCAACGATGCCAGTGCCATTTTCCTCCCCAATGGCCAAGCCAGCCACGGCCGTACCATGATTTTCATCTTGTTTGACCGGTAAGGGCACCGCATCCCTATCCCGTAGATCGATGGGGGCCACCACCTTACCCATCCCCTGCAAATCGGGATGGTCCAGATCAAAGCCATCGTCACTGACGGCGATAACCACCGAACGGCTACCGCGGGTAATGTTCCAGGCCGCCTCGGCCTGGATGTGGGAGCCCGTGGAGAGGTGCCGTCCGCCACCATGGGATAGGTGCCACTGCTGGGGATAGCGATCATCCGTGGGCCGATGGAGGGTTGCGGTTTCTACCACCAGGTTAGGTTCGGCCACCATCACCTGATCCAGCCGGATCAGACGGTTAGCCAGCTTAATGGGGTTTTCCCTAGCGGCGGCGGTCAGGTGGGTAATAAAGGTGTTGGCAAGACCGGGCAGGGGGCGATCGATCGCCAAACCCAGGGGGGCCAGAATCCCTTGCACCGCTTGTTCAGAGGTCTCCGGGGTAAATTGAACCGTAATTTCCTCGGTCAGGTAGACCCAGGTTTGGGGACTCTCGCTTAACCGATAGACGTGGCTGGCAAACCGTACCGACTCCTGCTGTCGGGCCAGGGCCAGGGTAGGCTCCAAACTAGCCGCACTCACCTGCCACTCCACCAGTTGTCCGGCGGCTACGGCCCTCACGGCCAGGGGATTGAGCACCGCTTGCAGGGCCGCCAAATCCGCCGGGTGGCGCAGGCGGGTGGTAAAACGAGTCGGCACCTTTTCAACCCGCAATTCTTCTCCCCCCCGTTGAATGATTTCACCGATTACCGCATCCCGTGGCCCCGCCGTGGGGGGGACTGAATCTGGTAAGGGGGAATCGCTGGGCTGAGAAGAGGTCATGGGCCAATATTGAGGAACCTTTTAGGGACAAAACAGTCTTGAGCCAAGCACGAGGAAAAATTGCAGGGGTACGGCCCTGTTGAGTTTGGAATTGACCTGGCCGCTGACCTGTAGCCCAACCTGCTGGGGCAATAATCTTGCCTTAACTCCGTCAGGGATCCGTCCAAACTGGGATAATCGTCTATCCTATCGACATTCCTTTCGGCATAGCCCCGACCCTGGGGAAACCGAGGGATCCAAGCCCCACTCATCCAGTGCGCCATACCGAGATGTTAAGATACCTCAGTATTTTTGCAAGTCGGTTGTCCCTCACTCCTAATTGATATTGATAGGTCATGGTCGTTTCAATGCATCATTGGTTTAATTTACGGCCCGGGTTTTCTCGCGGTGGTCTGTTAGCCCTATCCCTAGCCGCTGCCCTAGGGGCCGGGCTAGCTGGGCGAGCCCAGGTCATGGCGGCGCCAGTTTCCCTGGCCCAGGCCAACCCACCCACCCTTGACGTTGAAGAGGTCGAAATTACCCCCGTTCCACCCAGTCAGCCAAACCCCGTGGTGCGACCTGGCAATATTTCCTCCACGTCCCTGAGCGTAGAAGGGGCCCGGCAACTAATGACCGAGGCAGAAGCTGCGATCGCGAATCAGGACTTTACTACCGCAGAAGCCAAGCTAAGATCGGCCCGTGACCTCCTGAACCAGCTGTCCACCTACTACCAAGAGCTGGCTCAAATGTTTATTGGCATTGACACCTTAATTAACCGCAGCAACCGTGAGAAAGCCCTGGAAACTGCCCAAATGCGGGATCAGGCCACCTACCAGTTGGCCCTGGTTTACCGGGCTCAAAACAAACCTGACCTGGCCGTCCCCCTGTTGATGGAAATTTTGCGCAGCCAACAACCCACCCGCGAGCTAGGCCAACGGGCCTACCAGCAGTTGTTTGAGCTAGGCTTTGTCAGCGAACCCTATGCGGGACGGGCCGCTTCTACCCCCACTCCCACCAGTGGTGAATAGGCCGCTTTCCCTGGCTTAACCGGCGAGCGGGCTCGGCCAGGGTTTAGGTAAAACATAGTCAAATTCAATGGCCCGTGACTACCGCCCTTTTCCCTTTCAATGGCAAGATGACAGATAGACCTGCAGGAAAGATTCCTTGTGGGGCCCAGTCCATGGCGAAGGGAGCATTGTTTCCATGATTAGTTCAGACCAAGTGGCCGCCATGATCAAAGCCAGTCTGCCCGATGCCGAGGTGCAGGTGCAGGATCTCACTGGGGGCGGCGATCATTACCAGGTGTCGGTGGTATCCGCTGAGTTTGAAGGCCGCAGCCTGGTGCAACAACACCAGCTCGTTTACGGGGCGGTGCGAACGGCCATGTCCTCAGAGGCTATCCATGCTCTGGCGTTGAAGACCTACACTCCCGCGGATTGGGCCGCAGCCCAGGTTAGCTAGGGCTGGGCCTGGCCCGGTGGAGAGCCGGGGAAGCCAAGGAATCCCCTGAGGCGGTGGGAAGTCTACAGGATTGAGGTGGGACTGGAGTTGAGATTGTTGTCTAGTTTTGCAGGGATTTGGTTCTATGGATGCGTCAGTGAAGGAAAGAATTGACCAAATGGTTCAGGGCAACACCATCATGGTGTTTATGAAGGGCAATAAACTGATGCCCCAGTGCGGCTTTTCCAACAATGTGGTGCAAATTCTCAACATTTTGGGGGTTCCCTTCGAAACCTTTGATGTCCTCTCGGATCCTGAGATTCGCCAGGGCATTAAGGACTATTCCAACTGGCCCACCATCCCCCAGGTGTATGTGAACGGTGAGTTTCTGGGTGGTTCAGACATTATGATCGAGCTGTACCAGAGCGGTAAGCTGCAGGAGATCGTTGAAGTTGCGCTGGCGTCCTAGCCATGGTCCCAGACCCCTCCGCCCAAGCCTTGGATGAGGCGGCCCTAGCTCTAACCCAAGCGGCAGAGGAATCGTCCCTGACCGAGGAGCAGTACCGTCGCAAAATGCAGCGACGGCAGCAGGTACAACAGCAACGTTTGGCCGATCGCAGCCTGGAGAAAGGGTTAATCATCGTTCATACGGGTAATGGCAAGGGTAAAACCACCGCTGCCCTGGGTATGGTGATGCGCTCCCTGGGTCATGGCTTCCGAGTGGCCATCGTCCAGTTTATCAAGGGGGCCTGGGAACCCGCTGAAAAAAAGGTACTGGCAGGTTGGGCCGACCAAATTACCTTTCGGGCCATGGGCGAAGGCTTTACCTGGGATACCCAGGATCGCCAGCGTGATACGGAAACAGCCCAGGCCGCTTGGGCGACTGCCCTGGGCTTGATCCAGGATCCCGATTACAGGCTGGTGCTGCTGGATGAGGTGAATGTCGCCCTCAAACACGGGTTTTTATCCGTAGATCAGGTATTGGCGGGCCTGGCCGAAAAGCCCCCCATGACCCATGTGGTTTTGACGGGCCGCGGCGCTCCCCCCGCCCTGATTGAAGCGGCGGATTTAGTGACTGAAATGACGCTGGTCAAACATCCCTTTCGAGATCAGGGGGTCAAAGCCCAGCCTGGTATCGAGTTCTAGAGGATTGGGACCCTGGGGCTAGAAACCCGGTTTCTGCATCGCCGTTTTAGCGACAGAACCTCCCTCTGATCGAACAACCGGTTCTGGGCAGGCGTTCTGGGGATAGCCCCAGCCCAGTCACCGGATCGTTCCGGCCAGCCCACCGGACTTCCATACGTCCCCAAGACAGAGAGCCTATGGCCATGGCAGAACTTCAGCTTCGCTCCCATCGGCTGCAGCTATTGGCGCCCAAAGCCATCTATGTTGAAACCCTGGGGGCACTGTTGGTTTCAGATCTACACCTGGGTAAGGCGGAGACCTTCCAGCACCACGGCCTGGCGATTCCGAGCCAGGTCAATCAAACCACCCTGGATCGGTTGACGGCCCTCTGTACCGAGTATCAGCCCCACAGCCTGTGGATTCTGGGCGATCTATTCCACAGTGTAGAGAGCCTCTCCCCAGGGGTGATCGAGAGCTGGCTGAAGTTCCTGGCCCAAACCCAGGTCAGCGCCCACTTGATTTTAGGAAACCACGATCGCCGGCTGCAACCCAGGCTCCAGCAGCTTTCCCTAGTGTGTTTTGTGGACGCGGTGGAAACCGATGGATTGCTGCTCAGCCATGAACCCCTAACCCAGACAGATTTGCCTAATCTCTGCGGCCATGTCCACCCCTGCCTGCGCCTCAGCCGCGGGTGCGATCGCCTGCGCCTGCCCTGCTTCCACTGGCAGGCCCAGCAAAACCGGCTGACCCTGCCTGCCTTTGGGGCATTTACCGGCGGCTACGATATTCAACTGGCCGCGGGGGATGTAGCCTACGTGGTCGCCGAGGATGGGGTAGTCCCCTTTACGGCCTAGGGAGGCCCTCGTGATCAATTGTTAATGGCCCTTAGAACCCAGGCTGAAAAAGCTATGCTATCTCTGTTTTGTTTTTCCATAGGGAATTGTTATGAACCGGCCTGTCCAGTTAACCGTGCTCGGCCTCTGCGGTATTTTGACCCTGACAGTGGTCAGCTGTAGACGGGCAGAGCAGGCTCAGGTCGAGACCGAAACCCAGGCAGACACCCTGGTGGTTGAAGGGGAAACCCCAGCCCCCTCGGGTACTGAGTCGCCGACCCCTGCCACCCAGGCGACCCCCGAGGCGACCCCCCCCCCTCCCCCCGGCCAGCCCCCGGCTGGCACGCCGATCAACCCGCCCCAGTCAGCTCAGCTAATCGCCAATCAACCTGAGTCCAGAATTAATCTGCGATCCGGACCGGGTACTAGCTTTGCGGCCAAGGGGTATGGCCTGGTCGGCGACCCAGTCCAACTCCTGCGTTCTACCACCGCCAGTGATGGCACCTGGTACTACGTCCGGTTTGAGCAGTCAGGGGCCGAGGGTTGGATTCGTTCCGACTTTATCAATGTGGCCGGGCGGGCTACCCCCCTGGGCGATCGCGCCGCGCAAAGTAGGGAATGCGAAGGGCTAATGGAAGCGCTGGTATTTACGGCCTACTACGATGCCAATGGGTTTCACCTAGTACGGTTCACCAACCTAGAAACCAAAAACACCTTCGACAGCCCGCTCAGGCGCCAGGGCAGCAACAACCAGGGGCAACCTCTCTACGTTGGATCGGCCAGTCCCCCCAGCGGGGGGAGCTATCCGGTGCAACTGACGGATCTATCCGGCGGCACCCCCCGCAGTGGATCCCAGGTCAGTCTCGTCTACAGCGACATGTCCGCTACCGGCACCTGCCAGTAATTTCACCGACAGCCCCCGTGCAAGCCGCGCCTCACTGGTAAGATCAGGTCGTTAGGATTCTGGAGGCAGAGGGGATATGTCCAGAGAACTCAGCGCCGAAGAGCAGCAGGAATTATCCAACCTACGGCAAACCATCGAGCAGGCGATCGCCGATGGGGTGTTGACCGAGGCTGAGCGGCAGCAAATTACCGCGGCCATGCGAGCCGATGGCCAAATCACCTACGAAGAACTGGAACTGGTACGTCAACTGGTTTGCCAAAAAGTGGCCTCCGGCGACCTGCAAGCCGAGTGTTAGACCGGGCCTGGGCAGGGTTTACCCCCCTGGGGGAAGGGCCCTCCAGGGTGGCCTTAGTGCATGAGTGGTTGCAGGCACGGGCCGGTTCAGAGAAAGTAGTCGAGCAAATCCTGACTCTGTTTCCCCAGGCCGACCTGTTTAGCCTGGTCAAGTTTTTTGACCCCCAATCGCCCCCTCAGATTCCCAGCCATACTCGGGTGCAAACTTCCTTTATCCAGCGCTTACCCGGGGCCAGGGCCCACTTCCGCCAATACTTGCCCCTTATGCCCCTAGCCATTGAGCAGTTTGACCTGGCAGAGTACGATCTGGTCATTTCCAGCCACCATGCCGTCGCCAAGGGGGTACTGACCCGCCCGCACCAACTTCACCTCAGCTACGTTCACACCCCCATCCGCTACGGCTGGGACCTATCCCATCAATACCTCCAACAGGCGGGGCTTAGCCGCGGCCTCAAAAGCGGGCTGACCCGTTTAATACTCCACTACCTACGAATTTGGGACGTGGTGGCCGCCCAGCGCGTCGATTGCTTTATCGCCAATTCTCGCTACATTGCCCGCCGGATCTGGAAAACCTACCGTCGTCCGGCCACGGTGATCTATCCACCGGTAGACCTTGACCGCTTTCGGTGGAGCAGCGATCGCGAGGACTTTTACCTGACCGTTTCGCGAGCTGTCCCCTACAAGCGGGTGGATTTGACCGTGGCCGCCTTTAACCAGTTGGCTAAGCCCCTGGTGGTCATGGGCGATGGCCCTGCCTTTGAGGCTCTGCAGGGGATGGCCCAGTCCCATATCCGCTTCATCCGGAACCCCACGGACCCTATGGTGTCAGATTATATGGCCCGCTGTCGGGCCTTTGTGTTCCCAGCTGAAGAAGACTTTGGCATCACCGTAGTCGAAGCCCAGGCCGCTGGGGCACCGGTCATAGCCTACGGCCAGGGAGGCAGTGCCGAGACGGTGCGCCAAGGCCAGACTGGGGTATTATTCCCCCAACAAACCGTCCAGGATTTAGTCGAGGCAGTCACCTACTTTGAGCATCATCGCAGCCAATTTTCGGCGGAGACCATTCGAACCCATGCGGAAACTTTTTCAGAAGCTCGATTTCGGGAGGAATTTTCCCGCCTGGTCCGTCACAAGTGGTTGCAATTTCAACGAGGGGATGCATTAGAGTAATGTCGGTGATGCAGGAGTCCTGAGGAGCGACATGTTTCCTCTGCAGCAAACAGTCAACCCGGTCGTCTCCTCCCTGAGGACGTCTAGCCGATCCTTACCGATGATTGGCATTCTGGCCGCCACCGACCTGCTGGCCTTGTTGCTAGCGGGGTTGGTTAGCGTCTATGGCCGGTTAGCCTTGAATGGCCAATACGAACCGGCTCTGTACTGGCGGTTATGGCCAATCCTAGGAATTTTTCTGCTGGCCTATACGGTTTCGGGCCTGTACCCAGCGGTCGGCCTCAGTCCCGTCGATGAGCTGCGCCGAGTTACCCTGTCTACCACCTTTACCTACCTGGTTTTAGGGGCAGGGTTATTTCTGGTGCGAGAGGGAGAAACCTACTCCCGGGGGGTTTTTTTGCTGGCCTGGTTGCTCTCCCTGGGCGGAGTGCTGTTGGGCCGCTTGATAGCGCGTCAACTGTTCGCTAAATGCCCCTGGTGGGGGTATCCGGTACTCATTCTGGGGGCCGGTCGCACCGGTGCCATGGTTATTCAAACCTTGCAACGGCAACCTGAGTTTGGCCTTAAACCCGTGGCTGTGCTGGATGATAACCCCAAGAAACGGGGTCAGTTGTGTGGCGTCCCCGTAGTGGGAGCACTTTCGGTGGCTCCGGTGTTAGCTCGCCATCGGGACATTCACTACGCCATTTTGGCGATGCCCGGTCTGCCCCGGGAACGACTGTTGACCATCCTGGAAGAATACGGCCAGGCCTTTGCCCACCTACTGATGATTCCCGACCTGTTTGGCGTGGCTAGCCTTTGGGTGAGCGCTAAGGATTTAGGCGGTGTCCTGGGCCTAGAAATTCGCCAGCGCCTGTTGCTGCCCGGTCCACGGATGACCAAGGCCTGCCTTGATCTGGTCTTGACGACGTTGATTGGTGCCGGCCTGCTGCCCCTGATTGGGCTGATTGCCCTGCTGATTAAGCTGGATTCCCCCGGGCCGGTGTTTTACGGCCAAAAACGGTTAGGCCGAGACGGCAATGCCTTTGTGGCCTGGAAGTTTCGTTCTATGGTGCCGCAGGCGGATCAGGTGTTGGAAGAGTTTTTCCAAGCCAACCCAGCCCTGCGCCGACAATGGCATCGGGATCACAAGCTCCGTTACGACCCACGGGTGACCCGGGTGGGTCGGTTTCTACGCCGTACCAGCCTCGATGAACTGCCCCAGCTCTGGAATGTCCTGCGGGGGGAAATGAGCCTGGTGGGCCCCAGACCAATTGTGGGGGAAGAAATTCCCCGCTACGCGGAGAAGTACAGGCTCTATACCAAGGTTCTTCCTGGGTTGACAGGGCTTTGGCAGGTTTCAGGGCGCAATAATGTGTCCTATTCCGAGCGGGTCAGTCTGGATGCCTACTACGTCCGCAATTGGTCTGTGTGGCTAGATATTCATATTCTTTTGAGAACCATTTGGGTGGTGATTACGGGTGAAGGGGCTTACTAGTTTTCCACCTAATCTGCGCTTCCGGCCGATTGCCCTGAACCAGCTGGTGCTGGTGAGTTTACTGGTGTTGCCCTATGTCAGTTATCTGGGGCTGGCGGGGCTGGCCATTTTTTTGGTGATTGGCCTGCCGCGCTGGGGCCGGGCTGGGGGGCAGATCCTCTACCGCCAGGGCTGGCTCTGGCTAACCCTGGGCATAGGACTCAGTGTCCTGATGGCTCAGTATCCCCGAGAGGCGGCGCTGGAGTCCTTGAACTTTTGGCCCTTTTTTGGCTTCTACGCCCTATTGGCTCTGGCCATCCCTCGTTTTGAGCAGCCGGTTGCAGTGCTCCATGATTGGGCGCTGGGGTTGTTGTTGGCGACCCTACCGATTACCCTGAGGGCGATCGTCGAGTTTTATTTCAAAGCCCCGGGCAACCTAGAACGCTGGCAGGGACACCCCTGGTTCAACTGGCTTTACCTGCAACCAGACTATGGGTTTCGGGCCGATTCCGTGTTTGGTCACCCCAATGTGTTAGCCAATTACCTGGTGATTGTGTTTGGCTTGGGTTTGGGCCTATGCGCCTACTACCTGCAACAACAATGGCATTCTGCCCAGTCGGGGTGGGTTTACGGAGCCACGGCGTTGATCCTGGTGGGGATTTTTTGCTCAGGATCGCGGAATGGCCTACTGGTAGCGGGGCTACAAATTCTCTGCTTTGGCTGGCTGATCCGCCGCCATCGTTATCTGGTGCTGGCAGCCCTGGGGGCGATCGCGGCCATGCTGGTGGGAGCCCTGGCCTGGGGGGTAGGGGGACGCAGCCTGGAGGCTGTGTTTACGACCACAACCCTGCGGCTAGAAGTTTGGCAGCTCGCCGCCCAGATGGTGGGCCAAAATCCCTGGCTGGGTAGTGGCCTCGGTTCCTTCAGGTTACAGTACCAACCCTATAGCATCCCCATTTACGACCAGGTTAACCATAGCCATAACCTGTTGCTCATGCTAGCCGCAGAGTTGGGGCTACCAGTCATGGTGGGGTTTTTGGTCATCGTTGGGCTAATTGTCTTTCGAGGGCTACGGACATTACAGCCGGCCTCGCCCCTCTGGCCCCAGCGAGGTATTTTTGCCGCCTACCTGATGGGTTTTGGCGGGGCGGTCGCCTTTACCATGTTCGACCTATCCTTCTACGATGCTCGGGTGAATGTGTTGGGATGGCTGACCCTAGCGGTGATTCAAGCCATGCCCCAACTGGCCCAAGCGCCCCTGCCCTTGACGCCTAAAAAAATGTCCTAGCCCTGCCGGTATAGATGCTGACTCTCTAGCCATCGGGTATGGCTGCTCTAGGATCAACCAGAGCCACCGGCTAACTTTGGCCCGTCGGCACTCCCGAGCCCTCCTTGAGGCCCCCAGATACGGAACCGGGTCCATCACCGGGCTGCCCCAAGCTCGCCTGTTCACCAGCCTAAACTCAGGGGCAGCA
>DVEE01000135.1 GCA_015295885.1 Leptolyngbyaceae cyanobacterium M65_K2018_010 | reverse complement strand
AGGAGTGAGGGGGCAATCACCACCTCAACCTGTTGCATTTCCTTGAGGTTTTTTGCACCCAGGGTGCCCATGCTGGTTTGTAGAGCACCCAGTAGATTATGGGTGCCATCGTCTAGCTGGGCGGGGCCCCGCAAAATTTGCTCCAGGGTGCCGGTAGTGCCCACCCGAATGCGAGTGCCTCGGGGTAACACCGGGCTGGGGGTCGCCATACCCCAGTGGTAGCCACGACCTGGGGCTTCGGCGGCGCGGGCAAAGGGAGAGCCAATCATGACCCCATCGGCTCCACAGGCAATACATTTACAGATATCTCCCCCGGTAACCAAGCCGCCGTCCGCTACCACCGCTACGTAGCGGCCCGTATCCTGGAAATAGTCCTGCCGGGCGGCGGCACAATCGGCCACTGCCGTAGCTTGGGGTATGCCAACGCCTAGAACACCGCGGGAGGTACAAGCCGCCCCCGGGCCAATGCCTACTAAAATACCGGCGGCGCCAGCTTTCATCAGGTTAAGGGCCACTTCATAGGTGACACAGTTGCCCAAGATCACCGGCATGGGCATGGCGCTGCAAAAGGCGGAGAGATCTAAGGGGGAAGTGCTCTCGGGGGATAGGTGAGCGGTCGAAACCACCGTCGCTTGAACAAACACCAAATCGGCCCCGGCTGCCGCTAGGGTATTGCCAAAGCGGGCCGCCCCGGCTGGGGTCACGCTGACGGCCGCGATACCCCCACCCGCTTTAATGTCTTGAATGCGTTGGGTGATCAGAGCCGGCTTAATGGGTTCGGCATAGAGGGTCTGCATCAGGCCCACAAACTCCTCTTTACCCACCGAGGCAATTTGATCCAGCACTGGGTTAGGATCTTCGTAGCGGGTCTGGATGCCTTCTAGGTTAAGTACCCCCAGGGCACCCAGCTGGGTCAGGCGAATGGCCATGGCAACATCCACAACGCCATCCATGGCACTGGCAATGATGGGAATTTCTCGCTCAATACCGCCAATCTGCCAGTGGGTATCGGCTAGGGAGGGATCTAAAGTTCTGGGGCCGGGCACTAGGGCAATTTCGTCAATTCCGTAGGCTCTGCGGACCGCTTTGCCGCGACCAAGTTGCATATTCCTGTCCTATAAATTCATTCCGTTAGCCTAGCAAAAAAGAATTCCCCTCGGATACGGAAATTCCCTTCAAGCACAGCCACCCGTAGGGAATAATGGTAAGGGGTTAATCGGAGCGACCTGGTTTGTCCATTGGTTGGGTTTAAGTTTGTGAATCTGTCATCCTTGACCTTTTTGCGCAAGATGCGATCGCCCAATCGCCAATTTGCGGTGATTGGCCTGGGGCGTTTTGGGCGAGCAGTGTGTACGACCCTGCACAATCTAGGCTACGAAGTTCTGGCTGCCGATAC
>DVEE01000329.1 GCA_015295885.1 Leptolyngbyaceae cyanobacterium M65_K2018_010 | reverse complement strand
GCGATCAGGCCCAGCAATAGTGGTCCATATTCAGCTTAACGTGCTGCTGGGCGACGAGAAAGACTGGCCCCCTTAGGCTCGATGGGCACCTTACCTGGACAGAATCTACCCTTAGAGTATTCCATCGAAAAAGTTGCCCACATAGCGGGCCGGTGATTCCCTCGCAACAGCCAATAGCCTTGAATCGCCCTTAAGCTGCTGGATGATTATTTCGCTGGAACCCTTAGAGAGGTAAGGGCATGGTGTCGGTAGCCCTTTTCCCAGGCTATCCCTGCCCATTATGCAGTTAAATAGGGAGTGCCCATGCCAAGGTGGATTAAGTTGGCAACCTGACCCAACTGGCTTCGACCGGCGTACTCCTTCCTACTACCCGAGGCTCTGTGTCTGACCCAAAACCCCAACGCTCCCTGGCCAATATTGCTGGCATTGTAGCTGTAGCTACCATCCTCAGTAAGTTGATGGGCCTTTTTCGCCAGCAGGCCATTGGAGCGGCCTTTGCCGTGGGGCCAGTGGCCGATGCTTACAGCTTTGCCTACATCATCCCTGGCTTTTTACTGATTTTGCTGGGGGGCATCAACGGCCCCTTCCACAGCGCTATCGTCAGCGTGGTTGCCAAGCAAAATCGCAAAGATACAGCGGCTTTGTTAGAAGCCATCAACACCCTGGTGGGCCTGATTTTAATTGGGGTATCTGTGCTGCTGTTTGGCCTGGCAGGCCCCATTATCGACACCATTGCCCCCGGTCTTTCCCTGGGGGAACCTATAGCCCGCGACCTTGCGGTGCTGCAATTGCGGATCATGGCGCCCATGGCGCTACTGGCTGGGCTAATTGGCATTGGCTTTGGGGCGCTTAACGCCGACAACCAGTTTTGGTTGCCCTCCATCAGCCCAATTTTCTCTAGTGGCGCGGTGCTGGTGGGCCTGGGCCTACTCTACGGGGCGATCGGCGCCAAGATCGCCAGTCCAGAGTATTTTCTCATCGGTGGAGCCGTGCTGGCGGCTAGCACCCTGGCCGGTGCGGTCTTGCAGTGGTTAGCCCAACTGCCTGCCCTGGGGAAATCTGGGTTAGGCCATCCCCGCCTCAGGTTTGATCGGTCGGTTCCTGGGGTACGGGAAGTATTTCGGGTGCTAGTACCCGCCACGCTCTCGTCGGGGATGTTGCAAATCAACTTGTTTACGGATTTATTCTTTGCCTCGTTTATTCCCGGTACGGCGGCGGCCCTGAGTTATGCCAACCTGCTAGTGCAAACCCCCTTGGGAATTATTTCCAACGTCATTCTGGTGCCCTTTTTACCAATTTTTGCGCGGCTGGCTGACCCCCTGCACTGGCCAGAACTCAAAACCCGTATTCGCCAAAGCCTGCTATTTACGGCCCTGACCATGCTGCCCCTAGGGGCTCTGTT
>DVEE01000118.1 GCA_015295885.1 Leptolyngbyaceae cyanobacterium M65_K2018_010 | reverse complement strand
CAGAGGGATAGCGATTAATCAAACTCAAGGCCACCCCCGCGGCCTTACGTTCGCACTGGGCATGGTCCAGTAGTACCGTATCCAGGTGAGCCAGGGCCTGATCAATCCAGCTGCGATGGGTGGGTTGGTGCAGACCCTGGATCATGGCTATGGGAGCAGGAGGGGGATTCACGATTTACCTTGGGGATGATGCCGGGTCAGCGCTACGCAGGTATTGCACCAGGGCTTGCAACCCCAGTTGGTAACTTTGGGCCCCAAATCCGCAAATTTGGCCCAGGGCCACCGGGGCCAGGTAAGACTGGTGACGAAAGGGTTCTCGACGATGAATGTTGCTGAGGTGAACTTCAACGGTGGGCAGACCTACCGCTGCGATCGCATCTCGTAGGGCAATGCTGGTATGGGTATAGGCACCGGGGTTGATCAAAATGCCATCTTTGCCACCCCAGGCCGCCTGAATGCAATCGACCAAGGCTCCTTCACTGTTGGACTGAAAGCAATCCACGGCAACCCCCAACTGCTGCGCTGAGTTCTGCAGAGCCTGATTAATGCCCTCCAGGGTTTGGGATCCGTAGATCTCCGGCTCCCTAAGCCCTAACAGATTTAGATTAGGCCCATGAATCACTTGAATATGTAGCAATCGCCTAATTCCTTATCCTCCCAAGCAGACGGGTCTGAGCTTAGCCCGGTAACCAGTCCGCGGATGCTCTGAACCAACCTGCCTACCATCCCGCAACAGGACAACCAGACTCTTTGCCTAATCTCAAACTCAGGCTCTCAAAAATTTAGACCACTTAAACTGAGGCAACCCCGACTAGAACAGTCCTAGCGCCTAGGTTCCTCAACCGGAATGGGGATTAGCTCGGGTTCCTGCTGGGGCTCAGGGCCGAAAAGAGCATCGATTACCTTGTTGATCCACTCGCGAAGTTTTTCGAGAGCCTTTTCGATGTAATCCATTAGAGCCAAACTCCTTACAGGAATGCCTTACCCCGGACTTGCCGCCTATCTATTAATCCCGGCTTTACCCCTGGGGATCGCAACGCAGTACATAAAACCATCATAACCAATTGGCGCAAATGATCAAGCGGCGGGTTGCAGCAGTTGGCGTCGCAGCCCATCTAGGGCTGAGCAGCAGCTCAGATGCCTCACCCAGTCTCGCCCCCGAAAGCCAGCAAACTCGTGTTTAAAGCTCAAGGTTTGTCCGGTTGGGGTAGCCAGACCAATGTAGACCAATCCTACGGGTTTAGTATCACTGCCGCCGGCCGGTCCAGCAATGCCGGTGATGCTGAGGGCCCAATCCGTTTTCAGGGCCGCCTGCACCCCCAGGGCCATTTGTACGGCCACCTCACTGCTCACCGCCCCCTCCCGTTCTAAAACCGCCGGATCAACATGGAGCAAATTCACTTTAACGGCATTGTCATAGGCAATGATGCCCCCTAAAAAGTAGGCAGAACTACCCGCCACAGCGGTAATCATTTGCCCTAGCCCACCGCCCGTACAGGACTCGGCCACAGCAAGGGTTTGCTGGCTCTGCAGCAGCAGAGCACCCACCACCGAAGCCAAGGTATCCTCATCGGTCCCGTAGCAGTCTAGGCCCAAGCGGGCTTTGATGGCCGTCTCAACCGGCTCAATCAGCGCCAGGGCGGCGGCGGTAGAGCTGGCCCTAGCGGTAATCCGGAGTTTGGCCTCGCCATGGCTGGCGTAGGGGGCCACGGTGGGATTGCTCAAGGTCAAGTAATCCGCCACCTGTTCAGCCATCGCCGACTCGCTCAGACCCCAAAATTTGAGCATGCGGCTCACCATGGTTTCCTTCACCCAGCCCTGGGCTTGCAGGTAG
Organism: Leptolyngbyaceae cyanobacterium M65_K2018_010; assembly: GCA_015295885.1. Taxonomy (GTDB): domain Bacteria; phylum Cyanobacteriota; class Cyanobacteriia; order Phormidesmidales; family Phormidesmidaceae; genus Nodosilinea. The sequence continues at coordinate 17,484 of DVEE01000118.1, read as the reverse complement.
GGCACGGCCGTGGCCCGCCACATGGACTGCATTTCCTGGGGTACACCCGGAAAGGTCATCAACAGCAAACCCCGACGCGGCTCCCAGATAATGCCCGGGGCAGTTCCGAGGGAGTTGGGTAAGACGGCGGCCCCCTGGGGCAAAAGGGCCTGCTTGCGGTTACTGGGAGACATCACCCGACCCCGCTGGGCGAATTTGGCCTCAATGTCGGCCAGGATTTCGGGATGCTCAACCAAGGGCACGCTAAAGAAGTCCGCCAAGGTTTCCAGGGTCAGGTCATCGGGAGTAGGGCCCAGACCACCGGTAAAGAGCAATAGGTTAGACCGCTCACAGGCTAGGGCCACCGCCTGTTTAATCCGGGTTGGATTGTCCCCCACGACGCTTTCGTAATAATGGGGAATGCCCAAGCTAGCCAATTGACGGGCTAGAAACTGAGCGTTGCTGTTGAGGATATCCCCCAGCAGCAGTTCTGTACCGATGCAGATAATTTCGGCGCTGTTATCCATAGGGCCATTATGACGCAAAAGTTTGGTACACCCGTGCTAAGGAGTGAAGCCTGCGGGATAGAGTAAACAAGACAAGTTCCGCAGGTCGGTAGGCCAGGCAGCGCATGGTTAATGGGGGGAAGTCCGTAGGGGTGGGGACGCAGGGGTTACTCCTGCTCTGGGGCGGATTGATATACCGGACGGGAGTGGCTATCTGGCTATTACCGGGGTTTGATGAGGCCTATTACTATCTCTACAGTCGGCATCTGAATTGGAGTTACTTTGACCACCCAGTGATGGTGGCCCTGACCACGGGTGTGGGTTGGTGGCTGACTGGGATCATTTCTCCCCTGACCATTCGCCTGGGGGCTTTGGGTCTCTATGGCCTGAGCTTAGTATTGCTGACCCTAGCCGCCACCTACCTCTACAGGAGTAGGGCCGTGGGGCAAATGACCCTGGCGATCGTGACTTTAGTACCCCTATTTGCCATTGCCTTTGGCATTTTGACCTCCCCAGACAATGGTTTGATTTTATTTTGGAGTGCGACCCTGCTAGGGGCCCTGGGGGAATTTTTTCCCCCCGAGCAGCGGTTTCCGCCGGGTGGGCGAACCGTTGGTTATCAACCCCCCTGGCGCCTGGCCCTGCTGGGCTTACTGGTCGGCCTGGCCTGCCTTAGCAAGTATCACGGGTTTGTTTTGGGGTTAAGCCTGGTTGGCTTTTGTTTGAGCTGTCGGCCCTACCGCCGAGCCCTGCGATCGCCCTGGGCCCTAGCGGCGTTGGTGATTTTTGGCCTCACCCTGTTTCCCCTGTGGTACTGGAACAGCCAGCATGATTGGATTTCCTTTCGGTTTCAGTTGGGTATGCGCTTTGACCGGGATCAACCCAGATCCGCCTTCAGCCTTGCCCAGATGGTCGGTTATTGGCTCCTGTCCAACCTTTACCTGTTTCCCCTGTTTGGCCTGCCCCTGTGGTGGGTGACCCTGCGCCAAACCGGCCAACAAATCCGTCGCTTGGGGGCGCCCCGGCTGAGTCCAGCCCAAACCCAGGCCACCTATCAAAAGGCCTTGGTTCTATGGTTGTCCCTGCCGATTATGGGGTTATTCACCCTCCTAGGGGGCAAACAGCAAATCTTCCCAGCCTGGCCAGCGCCTGGGTACTGGGGCGTGGCGATTTTCCTGGGAGCCCAGGCGGTGATCTGGCACCGCCACCGACCTCGGCTGGTACGCCGCTGGCTGTGGGGGTCTGGTCTGTTTTTAGTCACCCTGTCCCTGTTAGCGCTGCTGCACCTACAACTAGGGATTTTCCAAAAACCAGGGAATTACAGCCTCTTTGGCGGCTTCGTCCCCGTCCACCAGGATGGCTCTACAGAGCTGATTGACCCTCAACAACTGCGCCGCTTGCTAGCGGCCGAACCCCAAGTCGCTGCTGCCTTGGCCGAGGCCAGTTTTGTGTTTACCAACGAGTATTATTTGGGGGGGTACTTTGCCATGGCCCTGCACCCCCTCCGGAATATTCCCGTTACCGCCTTTAGCCAGGATCCCAGAGGGTTTGCCTTTTGGTTCAACCAGGCGGACTGGCTCGGAGGCAATGCCCTATTGATGACCCTAGACCGTTTTGTCCAGGATCCTGCCCTTCTAGCCCAATACCAATCTAATTTTGAACACCTTGAGCCCCTAACCACCCTGGCCCTACGCCGGGGGGGAGAGGTGACCGAAACCATTCACCTCTACCGGGCCCTCAACTTTAAGGCCGTCTACAACTATCCCTACGGGCCCTAAAAGTCATCCAGATCAGCAACTCTCCTCACCAGCCCCTCTCCCAATAGGCCTGGCCAGGGGGATTAACGGGCCTGCTGTCGTAAACGCCAACCGGTATAACTCAACAGGGCCGTGGCCCCTAGGGCGTAGGCGATGCCACTGGGCATACCGGAAAACGCCAGGGCTAAACTGCCGGCCCAAAGGGTTAGAACGTAGATAAACAACACCGTCACTCGGTGAGACAGGCCCGCCTTCAGCAATCGGTGGTGCAAATGGCGTTTATCGGCCACAAAGGGGGAGTTGCCGCAGCGCAGGCGGTCGAGAATCACCGCTGACATGTCTAGAATGGGCACGGCCAAAATCAGGTAGGGCAATAGCACAGCAGCGGTTGTCACCGTTTTCACTAAGCCGATCACCCCTACCCCGGCCAGGGTAAACCCCATGAAGTAAGCTCCCCCGTCCCCCATGAAGATTTTGGCCGGGTTAAAGTTGTAGCGTAAAAATCCTAGGGCTCCACCGGCTAGGGCCGCCGCAATCAGGGCTGCCGCGGGCTGGTTCATAAAGAGGCTAACCACCAGCATGACCATGGCGGCAATCCCTGAGACTCCAGCCGCCAGACCATCTAGACCATCAATCCAGTTGATGGCGTTGGCCATCCCCACTAGCCAAAAGACCGTCACTGGTAGACTAATACCATCGGGCAATTGGGTCAGGCCGTAAAAAGGAATGGTGAGGAAGTCAATACTGACGCCCACATGCCAAGCTAGGGCAGCTACCAGGGCCTGCATGATCAGGCGACTGAGGGGAGACAAACCAAACAGGTCGTCCATCAGGCCAATCAGGAAAAAGGCCAGACCGCCCAGGGTAACCCCCCAGATCTGAAACTCTTGGGGGGGAGCTAGATGGTCACCCTGGGCATCAATAAAACCGCCCAGGGCCCAAACCAAAACCAAGGCCGCCAGAGTGCCCAGAAAAATTGACACCCCTCCCAGCCGTACCATCGGTTGCTGATGCACCTTGCGCCCGCCGGGCAGATCAACTCGACCACTTTTGAGGCCAATGCGACGCACCAATGGAGTGGTGAGCAGCACAACCGCCGCAGAAATGACAAAGGCAATGACGTGATACAGATGGAACGGCATCTGAACTCCTAAATGGGAGAAACTCCTACAACACCACACCGAGTTTTAGCTCACCCCATCCCTCGGCTTGCCCCACTAGCAAGCTAGGTTCCCGAGGTTGACCCTGCTGGGGGGGCATCACCCACCCTGCCTAGAACCCATGCCAGGCATTAGATGCGGCTCCTAAGGGTAGGCGATTTTTAGCCCCACAGCAAAACTCCATGCAGATTATGACAGATCATGAAGGGCAGGAACCCTAAATTTCTGTCACTCTCCATGGAGTTTTGGCCAATGTCACTGGTGCTGGGCCTAGCTACGGCCTAAACCAAGGCCGGTAGGCGACCGCCAAGGTGGGGATAGAGGGGAAATCGCTCACAAAGAGCTGCGACGCGATCGCGACAGTCCTGCTCCATCTGAGCATCTTCTGGATTCAACAGCCGATCGGCGATGATATTGCCAATGGCCGCAAACTCATCGCTGCCCAACCCCCGGGTTGTCATGGCCGGCGATCCCAGGCGGAGGCCACTGGTCACAAAGGGAGACTCAGGATCGTAGGGCACTGTATTTTTGTTGGCCGTGATATTCACCTGGCTCACGAGCTGATCGGCCTGCTTACCGGTCATGCCAATGGAGCGCAGGTCCACCAGCAGCAGATGGTTGTCGGTGCCGTCGGAAACCACCTTGAAGCCCCGTTGCTGCAACTGTGACGCTAGCCGTTGGGCATTTTCAATCACCTGGGCTGAGTAGGCGCGGAACTCCGGTCGGAGGGCCTCACCAAAGGCCACGGCCTTAGCGGCAATCACATGCTCTAGAGGCCCTCCCTGGGTACCCGGAAAGACCGCTTTATCCAGCGCTTTGCCCAATTCGCTATCCCGGCTGAGGATCAGCCCTCCTCGGGGCCCTCGCAGGGTTTTGTGGGTGGTGGTCGTGACCACATCACAGTAAGGCACTGGGTTAGGATGTAGCCCGGCGGCCACCAATCCAGCAATGTGGGCAATGTCCGCCATCAGGTAGGCCCCCACTTCATCGGCAATGGCTCGAAACTGGGCAAAGTCAATCGTGCGGGGATAGGCAGAATAGCCGCAAATAATCAACTTGGGGCGATGTTCCAAAGCCAGGGCGCGGATCTGATCGAAGTCGAGCCGTTCCGTTTCCCGGTTCACGCCATACTGGCAGACCTTAAACCATTTCCCAGACACGTTGACTGGGGAGCCATGGGTGAGGTGGCCGCCGTGGGACAAATCCATACCCATGATCCGATCGCCGGGTTGGAGCAAAGCCAGAAAAACCGCGAAGTTAGCCTGGGCACCCGAGTGAGGTTGAACATTGGCATGGGCGGCACCAAAGAGCTCCTTCGCCCGATCAATAGCCAGTTGCTCCGCTTCATCCACCAAGGCACAGCCGCCGTAGTAGCGCTTACGGGGCAGCCCTTCCGCATATTTATTGGTCAGGACCGAGCCCTGGGCGGCTAGGACCGCTGCCGAGGTGAAGTTTTCACTGGCAATGAGCTCTAGGTGATCGCGCTGGCGCTGCAGCTCTCGCTGCAAAATATCGGCCAGAAGAGGATCAGATTGAACCAGAAAGTCAAAATTAGTTTGAGGCACAGGCAAGGCTCCCGAAAAATCTATATAACCATTGGCAATATCAACATCTGTATAGGCACCCCCACCCTTGCTAGGGCTGTTCGCGTCGAGGCTTGAGGTAAACCCCATGGCTCCCCATCTCCGGCCAGGCCGAGGACTGGAACCCCCTGCCTATTTTATCTGGGCTAGACCTGATTTAGGTAGTGAGGGATTTGGGCCAGGCATGGGGCAGTGGGCCTGCCCGAATTCGCAAACAAATGTTACAGTTTGCAACATATAATCAAGCGTGCCTTTCTTTTGCCTCTGAAGCAATGGTTGTTGGCCAGTTAGGTGCAGGACAACTGGTTGGGGGCAGAGCTGGACGGGCCGAAAGGTTAGAGCATGGACGCTCCTTACAGATCGGGGCTAACCGACAACCGGCAAGGCCAGCCTAATGAGCCGATGGGGCTCTGGTTGGCTGCAAGCAGGACATTAGGGCGAAGTCTGGGTAGCATTGCTCTAATTTCAGCTATTTTGCCCAAGAGGTGTGCAGTTGTGAGAGGCTAGTTTAAGCAAATTACGCCTGTAGTCGGTTTGAGATTTACCTTCTTCAGTTTGAGATATTGATGCTGCAACTGACTGATTCTCCTCCCAGCCACTCCTCCTCCTCCGTTGAGGACGCCTACGAGCTATGCCGCCAGGTGACAGCCAAGTATTCCAAGACCTTTTACACGGGTACACTACTGATGGCACCGGCCAAGCGCCGAGCTATCTGGGCCATCTATGTGTGGTGTCGTAGAACCGATGAACTGGTGGATGGTCCCCAGGCGCAGTTTACCAGCGAAAAGACCCTGGACCGCTGGGAAGCCCAGTTGGAATCGATTTTTGCTGGCTGCCCGGTGGATGATGAGGATGTTGCCCTGGTCGATACCCTGGAGCAGTTTCCTCTGGATATTCAGCCCTTTAGGGATATGATTGCCGGGCAGCGCATGGATCTGCACCGGTCTCGCTACGAAACCTTTGAAGAGTTGGAACTCTATTGCTATCGAGTAGCCGGTACTGTTGGCCTCATGTCTACCACAGTGATGGGCGTAGACCGCCAGTTGCAAACCGCGCCGTGGTATCGCCAGGCAGATTCGGACCCGACCCAACAGGCGATTGCCCTGGGAATTGCCAATCAACTCACCAATATTTTGCGGGATGTGGGGGAAGATGCCCGGCGGGGCCGTATTTATCTTCCCCTCGAGGATCTACAGCGGTTTGATTACACCGAGGCCGATCTAATCGCTGGGGTAATCGACGACCGTTGGCGATCGCTGATGGCCTTTCAAATTCGCCGCGCCCGTCAATTTTATGCCGAGGCTGAGACGGGGATTCGCCTGCTCAGTCCCGATGCCCGGTGGCCGGTGTGGTCGGCCCTAGACCTCTATCGCCAGATTCTGGATGTGATTGAGGAAAATGACTACGATGTCTTTGCTCGGCGGGCCTACGTTCCCTCTCTGCGCAAGCTGCTCACTCTCCCCGGCGCCCTGATCAAGGCCAGGGTGATGTAAGTAAGGTTAAGTCGGTGGGAGCAATTAAATAGGCGATGCCGGTGGGCCTGCCCGGCCTGAAGGCTTTGTCGTGAGCCGCTCAGCCGAGCGGCGCAGCACCCGAACTCACTGTTGATGCCTAGTTAAACACAGCTCTTGACCAGGGAGCGGTGACTCAGACGGCAAAGGCACTGCGAATAGCTTCGATCCGGTTACGGTTTACCCCTAGGTCTGATTCCCCCAGTCGAGAGGCCGAGCGTACTTGTATCACTGAAGCCTTGGGGTCCAGATAGAATTCCCCGTCATCCACGTAACCCATCCACCGGCTAGTAAACTCCGCATAGAGGTAATCATCCCGGCGTTCGATAATGGCCGTGCGGGGGAGGGCACGTAGGATCGCTTCCAGGCGGGCCATAGCCCTAGCCGGATCACCCTCGTAGGGCAGAGGTTCAATGGCATGGACCGCATCGGTAGCCCCCTGGCTGACCACGCAGTTGGGCGAGGCTGGACAGGCAGCCAGGTGTCCATCCCGCACTCCGAGGTTGGCTGGGCGTTGGCCGGCGAATCGGTCGCCGAGAAAGGGTAGGACGGCCAGGGGCGAAGCATTGCCGGCGGCGGCCTGCACAGGCCCCACCGAACCGAGCCATAGGCCCAGGATCAGCGCGATCGCGGCGATTCGTTGGGCCATAGATAACAGCATGGGCATGGCAATGGAGATGAGCTTAGGGTCTCTACCATTATCACCGACTGGCCCCATGGGTTTTGCCCGTACAGCATCGGTAGATCCTCGCCTGGGCAGGCTGGTCCCAGGCCAATAACTTTTGTAGGATTAAAAAAACTTAACACTCAAGGCAACTCCATGACTCTCACGATGGCACCCCTCCCCCTGGCCGATATGGTCCAAACCCAGCGCCAGTTTTGGGCCACGGCGGCCACCCGTGACCTGGGCTTTCGGCTCACCCAACTGAAACGACTGCGGCAGGCCATTGTGGATTATCAAGCCGAGATTGTGGCAGCGGTTTCCCAGGACCTAGGCCGGCCCGAATTTGAGGGCTACTTTGAGGTGGGTACCCTGAGCGAGCTGGACTACGTGATTCGCCATTTGCCCGGCTGGGTCAAGCGGCAACCCGTGGCCCTGCCCCTCAACCAACGACCGGGGGCCGCCTGGGTACAACCGGAACCGCTGGGGGTGGTCCTCATCCTCGGCCCCTGGAATTACCCCTTTCAACTGCTCATCTCCCCCCTGATTGGGGCCATAGCAGCCGGCAATTGTGCCCTCCTCAAACCTTCAGAACTGGCCCCGGCCACCTCAGCCGTACTAGCCCAGTTAATCCAGGCTACCTTTGACCCCGCCTACGTGGCCCTGGTCGAAGGGGGGGCTGAAACGGCCCAGGCCCTGCTGGCAGAAAAGTTTGACCACATTTTCTTTACCGGTGGTGAGCGGGTCGGCAAGCTGGTGATGCAGGCGGCGGCGGCCCACCTGACCCCAGTCACCCTAGAGTTGGGGGGCAAAAGCCCCTGCATCGTCGATACGGACATTGACCTGGAGGTCACGGCCCGGCGGATTATTTGGGGTAAATTTCTCAACGCCGGGCAAACCTGTGTAGCCCCAGACTATTTATTGGTGCATACCGCTATCAAGCCAGCCCTGGTGACTGCCCTGAAACAGCGCCTAAAGCTTTGCTATGGCGAGGATCCGGCCGCTAGCCCCGATTACGCCCGCATTGTTAATCAGCACCAATTCGATCGCCTGGTGGGTTTACTCCAGCCGGGGACTGTGCTGGCCGGGGGCAACTACAATCGGGCCGAACGTTACCTAGATCCGACCCTCCTCGACGGTGTGACCTGGGCAGACCCAATCATGCAGGAGGAAATATTTGGCCCCATTCTGCCCATTCTTACCTACAACCACCTGGACGAGGCGATCGCAAGCTTGAATCAACGGCCTAAACCCCTGGCCCTTTACCTGTTTTCCCGTAATCCCCAGATCCAACAGCGGATCCTGCAGCAAACCACGGCTGGGTCAGTGTGCCTCAACGATGTGATCTTGCAGGTGGCCGTGTGGGATTTGCCCTTTGGCGGGGTAGGCCCTAGCGGCATGGGCGTCTACCACGGCAGACACAGTTTTGAGACCTTCTCCCACCTCAAGGGGGTGCTCAAAAAGCCCTTTTGGCTGGACATGAACTGGCGCTATCCCCCCTACGCGGGTAAGGTGCAACTGTTCAAGCGGTTTATCGGGCTGGCCTAGCCTAGGCTAAACCGGATATTGGCATATTGGCATAAAGGAAAACAGCGGTGCCGAAGCAAGGGCTGGTATAGTAGCAGCCATCCTTTTTCCACGGAAACCTGCCGCTGTGTCTACGCTTCTAGTCAAAAACTGCCATACGCTGATTACCCTGGATGGGCAACGGCGGGAAATCCGTCAAGGCGGCCTGTTTATTCGAGACCATGTGATCGAGCAGGTCGGGGCGACCGCCGAGCTGCCCGATCAGGCGGACCGAGTGTTAGACCTGGGCGATCGTTACCTGGTGCTACCAGGGCTGGTCAACACCCACCATCACTTTTTCCAAACCCTAACTCGGGTGGTGCCAGGGGCCCAAAACTCATCCCTATTTGACTGGTTGAGTACCCTTTATCCCCTCTGGCAGCACTTAACCCCCCGGGCCATTCGTCTCAGTGCCCAGGTGGCCGCCGCCGAGCTGATTTACTCCGGTTGCACCACAGCCAGCGATCACCTTTACCTATTTCCCAATCACTGTACCCTGGACGATGAAATTGAGGCCGTGCAGGAGATTGGCCTGCGTTTCCATGCCAGTCGGGGCAGCATGAGTGTGGGCCAGAGTCAGGGAGGGTTGCCGCCCGATTCAGTGGTGGAATCTGAGGCCGCTATTCTCAAGGATTCCCAGCGCCTGATCGAGCAGTACCACGATAATCGCCGTTACTCCATGCTGCGCCTTACCCTGGCCCCCTGTTCTCCCTTTAGCGTCTCTACGGACTTGATGCGGGAGTCAGCGGCGCTGGCCCGCTCCTATCCCGGGGTGCGGCTGCATACCCATCTGGCCGAGAATAACTCCGATGTGGACTACAGCCTCCACACCTTTGGGCTCACCCCCGGAGACTACGCCGCCTCGGTGGGATGGCTGGGTGATGACGTCTGGCATGCCCACTGCGTGAAACTAGACGATAGGGCCATTCAAAGTTTCGGCCAAACCGGTACCGGGGTGGCCCACTGCCCCTGCAGCAATATGCGCCTGGCCAGTGGCATGGCCCCGATTCGCAAAATGCTCAATCACCAGGTGCCCGTGGGGTTGGGGGTAGATGGCTCCGCCTCTAACGATGGCAGCCACCTGCTGGGGGAAGCCCGCCAGGCCTTTTTGATGGCACGGGTCAGAGAGGAAGACCCCGGCGCCCTGACCGCCCGCGAGGCCCTGGAACTGGCGACCATCGGTGGGGCTAGGGTGCTGGGCCGGGATGACATTGGGGCTTTAGCTCCGGGCATGGCGGCCGATTTTGTCGCCGTTGATTTAGACCGCCTCACCCTGTCGGGAACGGCCTACGATCCGGTGGCCGCCCTGATCTTCTGCCCGGTTGATCGGGTTGATTACAGTTTCATCAATGGTCGAGAGGTGCTCAACCCCGAGGGGCTCGTTAGCCTCGACCTGACCGATTTGTTGGGTCAGCACCGGGCCATAGCTCAGCAACTGGCCGATCAACCCAAATCCCGATAAAGCCCAGGGGGAGTCCATCCCTGGGCTCCCCCTACTAACAGCGGCCCTCGGGGTCTTACCTGGATCTGCCTCGGACCGCTGGCTAGAGCAGGGGAAATTTCGGCAGTGGCTCAGACTTTGGCTGGGATAGCAGCCCAGCCCAGCGATCGCAATGGCGCTAATCCATCCTTCGGCTAGATCTCCGGTACAGTATTTCTAAATCAGTCGTTTCTTCGCTAAAGCTGGGGTGCTCTTCCACCAGCGGCCTAGGGTTTCTACAGCCCGCTCTAGCCTGCTCTGGTCACCCCAGGACTGTTGCCGGGGGAATTTCGATTTCCCCTTCCCGCTGCGCCCGGCCTGCGGCCTAGGACCAGGAGCCGTCGCCCCTTTGGGGTGCAAATGTAACTTTGGCCGCCCTGGACCCCACGGAAGGATGGCCTTGGGTGACGCCGCACCTTGGATGCCAGCGGCTCCTTTTGGAAGACATCGATTCTGTAGGTCGAGCGGCCTGGAGGAGGGCTCATCTGAAAAGTTGGGTTTCTTGTACCGGTGTTCTAGGCTCAGGCCATCTTCTGCGACCCAGGTAAAGCCCTAGGGCTAGTAACCGACCAACGGAGTCCCGGTCGGTTACTTGATCGGCGTGGGGGGAGAAGACACGGGCTGGATCGCCACCGCCGGTAACCGCACCTGCCTAACCTGGGGTTGATGCCCCAACCATTGCACGGCCAGCCGCTTAAACTCCGGCGCTGAGCCACTCACATAAAACTCTGTTGACCAGGCGGGGGTATGGCTGCGCAGACCCAGGGCATCCAGTTCTCTAGCCGCAGCGGCCACCATGGAAATAGCGGGATCGATGTATTGGGTTTGGCCGGGCAGAATGGTTTTTAGAACGGGGGCCAGGTGGGGATAGTGGGTACAACCGTAGATGAGCGTGTCAACTTGGGCCGCCAGCAGCGGTTGCAGGTAACGCTCTGCGGTTTGGCGGGCATAGGGAGTCTTCAGTTGGTTGGCTTCCACAATAGGCACAAATTTGGGACAGCTGCCCTGCCACACCGGCACATGGGGGGCCAACTCCTGAATCGCATTGAGGTAGGCCTGGCTGTTCACGGTGGCCTCGGTGGCAATCACGCCAATCCGCCGACCGACCCGGGTGGCCGCTTGGGCTCCCGGGCGAATTAACCCCAGGATGGGAAAGGAAAACTCCGACTGAACCTGATCCAGGGCCAGGGCAGAACTCGTATTGCAGGCCATCATCACCATCTTGACGCCCTGGTGAGCCATCCAGGTCAAAATTTGACGGACGAAATAGAGAATCTCCTCCGGCGATCGCGATCCGTAGGGTAGGCGAGCCGTATCGCCAAAGTACAAGACCGACTCGTTGGGGAGTTGGCGATAGATTTCTCGTAGCACGGTTAAGCCGCCGACCCCACTGTCAAAGATGCCAATGCGAGCGGGGCCAGCGGTGACTACCTGACGTCGATTGAACCCGTGTTTCATAGGTACTTATGCTTGGGTTTTAGTCAAAGGTCTCAATGAGTGTAGCGGGTTTTGGGAGGTTTGATATAGGTTAAGTGGAGGCCCGGATGCGCAAACTCAACCTCCCCCGGCAGGGAGACTCAGGCCCCCCAACCCCAGTAGCGGCTCTAGTCCTGCCCAGAGACCTGGGAAGCAGAGGCCGTCGGTAGGGCATCCTCCTGAACCGGCGACTGGGCCTCGGCCTGGGCAGAGGTAGAGCCATCCTGAAAGACCAATCGCAACAGGGGAGGAGCCAAAAAGGTGGTTACAATCACCATCACGATAATGGCCGCATCCAGGGATTCTGACAACACGCCACTAGCGGCCCCCACCCCGGCAAAGACTAGACCTACCTCACCCCGAGGCACCATGCCAATGCCCACCGCCAGCCGGTTAATGCCCGGTTGGCCAAATACGGCAAAGCCGGTGACCACCTTACCCAGAATCGCCACTACCACCAGGAAGGAGGCAATAATCAACCCTGGCCGGTTGTTGGGGTCTAGGGGGTTGAGCACACTAATATCGGTTCTAGCCCCAACCACAATAAAGAAAACTGGCACCAGCATATCGGCCACGGGGCTAATCTGCTCTTCAAGTTCCTTATGCTTGGGGGTTTCCGCAAGGATCAGCCCGGCGGCGAAGGCCCCTAAAATCGCTTCTAGCTGAATCGCCGCCGCAATGTAGGACAGCACAAAGGCGAAGATCAAAGAACTGATCAAAACCTGGCCACGGGTGCGCGGTTGGTTCACCACGGCCACAAAATAGGGGCTGAGCAGCCGCCCCAGAAAGATCGAGCCAACTAAAAAGACCGTCGCCCCACCAATCAAATACACCACGTTAAGGATTTGGATTTCGCCGGTTTTCGCCAGACTGGCCACCACCGCCAACACAATAATCCCCAATACGTCGTCGAGTACCGCGGCGCCAATGATGATCTGCCCTTCGGTGGAACTGAGTTTTTGTAACTCCGCTAGCACCTTGGCTGTAATGCCAATGCTGGTGGCCGTCAGGGCCGCTCCAGCAAAAACCGCCGGTACGGTATCGACCCCAAACAGGGTGATTAACCCAGCCGTCCCTGCGGCGAAGGGAACCACCACCCCCACAATCGCCACAATGGCGGCCTGGGGTCCAACCCGAATGAGCTCCTTGAGATCAGATTCCAGACCAATTTCAAACAGTAGGATGATCACCCCCAACTCGGCCAGAATTGAAATCACCCCACTCTCACCCCGAAAGACCTGGGCCAGACCAGCTGGGGTCTCGCCGGTCACCAACGCTTCGAAGTCGATCAGCAGCGACTCTGGACTTGCTCCGGCTTCTGGAAAGACAATCAGGTGGAGGGCAGAAACACCCACAACCACCCCACCAATGAGCTCACCCAAAACCGGCGGCAGATTAATTCGAGCGCAAAGCTCGCCGCCCACCTTGGCGGCCAGATAAACGACAATTAAGCTGAGCAAAACGCTGGCCAGAACCAATGGTTCAGTTTCTGCCTCGGAAATCTCCGCCAGCCAAGAAGCCATAGTTGCCCAACCCGGTGCGAAAAATGCCGGGGGTGGGCCCATCAGGCTACCCATCCAATCCACCATGCAGGCCGCCAAAACTCATCCCCAACACTGTACATGAGTTTTCTGTGCCGGAAGAGTTCGCCATAAGCTACATCATTTACAGAAACATTCTATGGGCCAGGGAAGGCATTTGACGGCGCACCTGGGCCAGCCGGTTGGGGTTGATTTCTGCGATCGCGACACCGGTCGCCACCCCCGCATCGGCCAGTACCATTCCCCAGGGGTCAACAATCATGGCGTGGCCGTAGGATTGGCGCCGACTATTGTGGAAACCGGTTTGGGCGGGAGCAATGACGTAACAGGTATTTTCAATGGCCCGGGCCTGCAGCAGCACCTGCCAGTGGTCCTTGCCGGTAAATTCCGTAAAGGCCGCGGGAACCACCAACACCTCAGCCCCCTGCTGAGAGAGATGGCGATACAGCTCAGGGAAGCGGACATCGTAGCAAACCGATAGGCCTAAGATGCCAAAATCCTTAGACGGAAAGACATCGGGTAGTAAGTGACCGGAAATAACAATGTTGGATTCCCGATAGGTGTTGCCATCGGGCAGGTTGACATCAAACAAATGCACCTTCTCGTAGCGCAGAAGTTCTTGCCCTTCCGGGGAGACTAACAGGGCGGTATTAAACACCTTGCCCTCCTTGGCCGGCACCGGGTAGCCCCCCCCAATCAGGGTCACCTGGTAGCGTTGGGCCATGGTTTTGAGAAAGGCCTCGCTGGCTTGGCAAATCCGTTCCGCCTGGTCAATTTTGGCGTCCTCATCCCCTAAAAAGGAGAAATTTTCTGGCAGGGTGACCAGTTCTGCTCCCTGTCGTACCGCGAGTTCAATCAGTTCCTCAGCCTGGGCCAGGTTTTTTTCCAGATCTGGCACACTGGTCATCTGTAGGGCGGCGGCGCGGTACGCTCTCATAAATTCTTAGCTGACTGGTTCAAAAAGAGTAGAATTTAATTTTATTCGTTTGGGGCACCTTAAACCGAGCCATGACCCAAATGCCTAGGGTGATTAAGCCCGGCCAGCCCCGTGCCCCAGCCCCATGAATCTGCAAGAGAGCTTTGCCATGGCGGCCAAAACCCTGGCCGCCAACCGTCTGCGCAGTGCCCTAACGATGCTGGGCATCATTATTGGCAACGCCTCGGTGATTACTATGGTCGGGCTGGGGGAAGGGGCCCAGCGGTTTGTCAACACCCAACTGGAAACCCTCGGTCCGAACGTATTGTTTGTTGTCCCCGGCAGCCGAGAAACCCGCCAGTTAGGGGCTCTCAACATTCCCCGCACCCTAGTGCTAGCCGATGCGATCGCCATTGCTCAGCAGGTGCCTGCGGTAACGGGGGTAGCGCCGGAGGCTAGCTCCCGTCAACTGGTGACCTTTCGCAATCGCAATGCCAATGTCAACGTGGTGGGCACGCTGCCAGATTTTCTCACGGTGAGGAGCTTCGAGGTTGCCAGCGGCCGCTTTCTGAGCGATTTAGATGTCAGCCGCAATGCCCGGGTCGCGGTGGTGGGCGATACCCTCAAAACTCGCCTATTTGATACCACCCCTGCCCTGGGCCAATCGATCCGCATAGGGGGCGTCACCTTTGACGTGATTGGCGTACTCGAAAAAAAAGGGTCTAACCTGGGCCTCGATTACGACGATGCCCTGATTGTACCGATTACGACCCAGGCCAATCGCCTGGCAGGCAATCAGCGATCCCCCTACGGCATCGATGTTTCCTTCATTACGGTGTCGGCCCGCGATCGCCAAAGCATGGCCACGGCAGAATTCCAAATTACCAATCTGCTGCGCCTGCGCCATCGCATTAGAGATGAAGACGACTTTTACATCAGCAGCCAGGATACCCTGTTGTCCATTGCCAACACTATTACGGGTGCCCTGACTCTGATGCTGGCGGCGATCGCCGGTATTTCTCTGCTCGTCGGCGGCATTGGCATTATGAACATCATGTTGGTTTCGGTGCGAGAGCGCACCCAGGAAATTGGGCTGCGTAAGGCGATCGGTGCCTCCCAGGGGGATATTCTGGGTCAGTTTTTAATCGAGGCCACCATCCTCGCCGTTGCCGGAGGCCTCATCGGCACCGGGCTAGGGGTCGGCGGCATCCTCTTGATTGGCATGCTTACCCCCTTCGAGGCCAGTATCTCGGTAGGGGCCATTGGCTTGGCGGTCAGCATTTCCGGTGCCATTGGGTTGTTCTTTGGGGTTTTTCCAGCGCGACAGGCGGCCCAGCTCGACCCCATTGTGGCCCTCCGTTCCGCCTGAGGGGGAAACGCCCAGGCGCGGCTCAGGTGATACCTAGGGAATCGCCTAATGTCCTCAACTTTAGAGCTCTGGCTGACTCCGGGCAGCAAACTATACCTGGAATCACCCGCTTCAAACCACCTCTAGGGGCGGGGCGATCGGCCCGTCGATGCTCTAGGGCCATGGCCCCTACCTGATTGCTCCCCAATTCGCTAATATAAACACACTGGAATCTTTGGGTTCCAGATCCTTCAGCAGCAATGTTAGGGAGGTGGGTGAACGCCCACTTTTTTATTGCTTTCTTTTTCCCTTTCCCTGCGCCATGACCCATCCGCTCATTCCCCAGGTGCTAGAACTAGCCGCCCCGGTTGCCAAACAGTTGGGGCTAGAGGTGGTTGAGGCCGTATTCCAGACCAATCAGTCGCCGCCGGTGCTGAGGATTGACGTGCGCAGCTTGGAAAATGAGGACACCGGCCTGGAAGACTGCGAAAAAATGAGTCAGGCCCTGGAGGCTGTGCTCGACCAAACCGACCTCATCCCTGACGCCTACGTCCTAGAGATCTCTAGCCCCGGTGTGGCCCCAGACCTGACCACCGATCGCGACTTTGTAGTGTTCAAGGGCTTCATGGTTGAAGTTCGTCTGGCTGAACCCTACCGGGGTAAACGCACCTGGGTAGGGCAATTGGTTCGTCGGGACGGGGAGAGCGTGGTGCTTAGCCACAAGGGCAAAGCCATGTCCCTGCCCCGGGAGTTGGTAGTAGCGGTGGAACTCAGCAATCAAAGTCCCGATTAATCTATCGACCCGTGCCGCCAGGGCGGACTACTGTTTTACAAACTTTTTACAAGTGAAGAGGTGAGTGTCTATGTCGCTAGTGAATTTACCCCAGTTGCAGGAGATGATTGATGTCATCAGCCGCGAGAAAAATTTGCCTAAGCATGCGGTGGAAAATGCCCTGCGGGAAGCACTGTTGAAGGGCTATGAGCGCTACCGCAGAACCCAACAAATGGGCCTACATTTTGATGAGGAATACTTTGACAACTTTGACATTGAGCTAGACGTAGATGAATACGGTGAGCAGGGGTTTCGCGTGCTCGCCACCAAAACCATTGTCGAGGAAGTGACCAGTCAGGATCACCAAATTGCCCTAGATGAGGTGCGGGAAGTGGCCCCTGAGGCCCAGGCTGGGGATACGGTGGTGCTGGATGTCACCCCCGACCAGCGAGATTTTGGCCGCATGGCTGCCATCCAAACCAAACAGGTGTTGGCCCAGAAGTTGCGAGATCAACAGCGCAAGCTGATTCAAGAAGAATTTCAGGATTTAGAAGGTGCCATTCTGACGGCGCGGGTGCTGCGGTTTGAGCGGCAGTCGGTGATCATGGCGGTGAGCAGTGGGGTGGGCCAACCGGAGGTGGAAGCGGAGCTAATCAAACGGGATCAATTACCTAACGATAACTATCGCGCCAATGCCACCTTTCGCGTCGCCCTCAAGAAGGTCGCGGAAGGGTCCCATCGCGGGCCTCAGCTCCTGGTCTCCCGGGCCGACGCCGCCCTAGTGGTGGAATTGTTCACCAACGAAGTGCCAGAAATCGAAGATGAGATTGTGCGGATTGTGGCCGTCGCTCGGGAAGCCAACCCCCCTTCCCGGTCCGTGGGACCGCGGACTAAAATTGCCGTGGACACCCTAGAACGAGATGTGGATCCGGTTGGGGCTTGCATTGGGGCGCGAGGATCCCGTATTCAAGCGGTGGTCAACGAACTGCGGGGCGAAAAAATCGACGTCATTCGCTGGTCCCCCGACCCAGCCACCTACATTGCCAATGCCCTCAGCCCGGCCCGGGTTGATGAGGTGCGGTTGGTCAATCCGGAAGAGCGCCAGGCCCATGTTCTGGTACCGGAAGACCAACTCAGCCTAGCAATTGGCAAGGAAGGACAGAATGTTCGGTTGGCGGCCCGTTTGACCGGCTGGAAGATCGACATTAAGGACTCGGGTAAATACGAT
>DVEE01000471.1 GCA_015295885.1 Leptolyngbyaceae cyanobacterium M65_K2018_010 | reverse complement strand
CGGCGCCGATGTGGACTATTTTGCGGGTAATTTCCGTACTGACGCGGGAAGTACGGCGCAACCCTTCGGCGATGCCTCCCACCAGGCCCAGCCAGGCTAAAACGATTCCAATTTGCACCGGGGCAGTGGCCATCATCGCAGGGGAAGTAGGTATAGTGGGGTGAGACTTCTAGACCTTACTACACCAACTTCCTATGGGTACAACCTATAAGCGAGTATTACTAAAACTCAGTGGCGAAGCCCTCATGGGCGAACTGGCCTATGGCATTGATCCTAGCGTAGTCGCAACCATTACCGAGGAAATCGCGGAAGTTGTTCGGGAAGGTATGGAAATTGCCATCGTGGTCGGTGCTGGTAATATCTTTCGGGGCATTAAGGGGTCGGCGGCGGGCATGGACCGGGCGACCGCCGACTACATTGGCATGATCGCCACGGTGATGAATGCCATGACCCTACAAGATTCCCTCGAACGGTTGGGGATTCAAACCCGGGTGCAAACGGCCATTGCTATGCAGGAGGTGGCCGAACCCTACATCCGCCGCCGTGCCATTCGCCACCTGGAGAAAAACCGGGTGGTTATTTTTGGGGCAGGTTCCGGCAATCCCTTCTTTACCACCGACACCACTGCCGCCCTGCGCGCCGCCGAAATCAACGCCGAAGTTGTCTTCAAAGCCACTAAGGTTGACGGTGTCTACGACTCTGACCCTAAAATTAATCCGGAAGCTCGGCGCTATCGCACCCTCACCTATGGCCACGTGCTCCAGCATGACCTAAAGGTGATGGATAGCACCGCTATTGCGCTGTGCAAGGACAACAACATCCCTATCATGGTATTTGACCTATCGGTACCCGGCAATATCAAGCGGGCGCTGCTGGGTGAACCCATTGGCACGATCGTAGGAGAGTCTTATGATGTCAGCTGACGATATTTTGCTCGAAACCGAAGACCAAATGCAGAAGGCGGTAGAGGCCACCCAGCGCAACTTCAACACTATTCGCACGGGCCGAGCCAATGCTTCACTGCTCGACCGCATTGAGGTGGAATACTACGGCGCTCCTACTCCGCTCAAAGCCTTAGCCAACATTTCCACCCCCGACGCCACCACCCTGATGATTCAGCCCTTCGATGGCAGTAGCTTGACCACCATCGAAAAGGCTATTTCCATGTCTGACGTGGGCTTGACCCCTAACAACGACGGCAAGGTGATCCGGCTGAATATTCCCCCTCTCACCAGCGAGCGCCGCCAGGAGTTTGTCAAAACCGCCCACAAGGTCGCTGAGGAAGGTCGCGTTTCCATTCGCAACCAGCGACGCAATGCAATCGACGCGATTAAAAAGCTGGAGAAAGCTAGCGATATTTCTGAAGATGAATCCCGCGATTACCAGGACGAAATCCAAAAGCTGACTGACAAGTATGTGGCTAAACTGGACGATGCTCTGGCGGCCAAGGAAAAGGACATTACCACCGTCTAACCCGACTGACTCGAGCCAAGGGGGAGTCGGTGCTAGGGAGGTGGTTCAACTCGGCCTACCCGATGGGTGGCTCAAAGCTGGTCCGGGCGATGAGCCTAGACCCTTTTAGGGTTCATCCTAGGAATGGGGGTCGATGGGAGGCCCTTTGTCCAAACCTTGAAGAAATCAGCCCTATGCCAATTTCCTGTGAAGATGGTCCTTAGGCTCGTGACTCCTGGTGTCATCCAGGGCAATCTGGATACAGATAAAACGCCTTCGCGCAATCTATAGCAAACCACTTATAGTAAGCCACCCCCCGGGCCAAGGCCCTGGGGGTTATTTAATTCGGGCAGATTTAGAGCCGCCGCGAACGACTCGTTGGGAGGCGCTGACTCAGCGTCTTGGCAGGCTACCCGCCAGGTAAAGGTTGACGCCTTCCCCCAGCCTTGTTAGATTGCAGATAAGTTCAATTGGTCGACCTCGGTCATGTTCTGTCCTGCAGGCTTTTATCTTGGATGGCACTCTCTGGTTCACAGGTTGTGAGCAGTTTTGGTGCTGTCTACCTGATGAACCGTGGAGCATAGCTTCTGCGGTTTTTTAGTTTTAAGGCCTGATCCACGTTTTCCAAAGGTTCTAATCATGCGCTCTATCCACCAGTTTTGGTTTTACGGCTCCTTTTACACCACCGGGACAGGCACTTGGTGATAGGGTTTCCTACTTCCTGCTAGCCTGACCCGGAGCTAACCCCTCCGGGTTTTTATTGAATTGGTCCATTGGCGCTCAACCTATCCCCATTCCCTTTAGCAATCACCATGGAAAATGCACCCCTAGCTCGCAAGTCTGATCCTAGCCATCGCACAGTGGTCACCATCGGCGGTACTGCTACGGTCGGTGGCCACGACCTACTGATTGTCGGCGGTCCCTGCGCCGTAGAAGATGCCGAACAAATGGAACAGGTGGCTACTCGCCTGGCTCAGGCACCGGTGCAAGCGATCCGCGGCGGCGTTTACAAACCCCGTACCTCGCCCTACGCCTTTCAAGGACTGGGGCAAGCAGGATTACGCATCCTCGATGACCTGCGCCAGCGACTCCGCATCCCAGTGATTTCGGAAGTGATGGCGATTGAGCAAATTTCGGCTATGGTCGCCCATGTGGATGTGCTTCAGGTGGGTAGCCGAAATATGCAAAACTTTGAGCTGTTGAAAGCCCTGGGACGCATCGAACAGCCGGTACTGCTGAAGCGAGGACTGGCCGCCACCCTGGAAGAGTTTATCCTGGCAGCAGAGTATATTCTCAGCCACGGCAACCGCCAGGTGATTCTCTGTGAGCGAGGCATTCGCAGTTTCGATACCTACACCCGCAACGTGCTGGATCTAGGGGCAGTGGTGGCCCTGAAGCAACTCACCCATCTGCCTGTGATCGTAGACCCCAGCCATGCCGCCGGCAAGCGGGAACTGGTGCCTGATCTAGCCCGGGCCGCGATCGCGGCGGGTGCCGATGGTTTAATCATCGAATGTCACCCGGTGCCCGCCGCCTCGGTGTCCGATGCACGCCAGGCCCTTGACCTGGAGGAGATGCTGACCCTGGTCGAAAGCCTGCGCCCGATTGCGGCGGCGGTCGGCCGTCGGGTCATTTCCCCCCGCCGCGAGTTAGCGATCCTTTGAGGGCAGACCCTGGCTGCCGGGGCTGAGCCATCCGCCTTTACCAGCAAAACCTGAGAGATTTGGTGCAACCTTTGACCACATCTAGGGTTGAGGAGGGTTCAGCCATAGGACGGGAAAACCATTCCCACCGGGTTAGTAAGGGCGTCGATTGGGCACAATGCCCCCAGGAAAGTAGTGACAAGCCCATACCTCGCGGCGGGCATCGGTGGTGCGGGCCATGCCACAGCCAACCTCTCGACTCTCCCCCCAGACCATCTGGAGGTAGTGGCCGCATTGGTGGCCTGGCGCACAGGTATGGGTGGCATAGGTGTAGTAGTTGCCTTCGTTGATCCAACCGGCGATCGCTCGGCCAGGCGTGGCATAGGAGGTACCTGGGGCTCCCAACCGCTGGTGCAGGTTCTCGCCCACCCGGCCCCGGCGTCGCCGCCGGTCGGGACTATGGTAGAAGGCATGGTTGGCTAATAAAAACTCCGCCCAGGCCTGGGCGGAGTCCGCCAGGTCCGTAGACCAGCGCAGGGGCGCCATCCCCACCTGCTGCCGCAAGTCGTTGTGGAGGGCGAGCATTTCGTCTATGCCTGCCTGACCGGACAGATCGTACACATGGGTAGTGAGTCCCTGGGCCTGGGCCTGCGGAATGGTACGAATGCGATCCGGGGTAATGTGGGCTCTGCGTTCCTTGGCTCCATCCAGGAACTCCACCAGATAAACCCAGGTCCTTTGACCCTCCACCAGCCGCGGCGTCCGGCCTCGGATCAGGGCCTCTCGCCATTGGTCTTGGCTGAGAACATAAACCATGACCTGATTTTCAAAGGGATCCGGATGGGTCTGGGCCGGGGTAGTACCACCGCTGATCCTAGGGGGAAGGGCCACGGTGAAGCTCAGTCCACTCAAAACCCCAATGGTCAGGCTCAAGATCCAGGGAATTGGCACCCTGGGCCTTCGATGGTCGCGTAATTCACCCACTCGTCCCCCCAATCACCGGGCTACACCGCCAAAAGCCGAGCTGTCCCCAGGGCAAAGGCTTCAACCCATGAAGGACCGTCTTATCCGTAGGATAGCGGGGTCGGGCTGGAAGTTCCCAGGCCGGATGGCGCATCACGCCAAAACCCAAGTTCCCCCAGCGCTATGGGCTCGAAACCCAGCAGTCGGGCGGGTAGCCATACTTGTCTGGCCGCACTGGGCCGCTAGGTTAGGGCGGGGTTGGCGCTTCAAAATGCACCGCCAGCCAGATACAAGGAGGATCCTGACTGGTGTAATCGACCCGGTGACGGGTGTGGGGTGGAATCAGCACGTAATCCCCGGCCTTCATGGACAGCCTGGCATCATCCCCATAGGTGAGTAGGGCCTCCCCCTGGAGCAACACCACCCATTCCGCCTCAGTCTGGTCATACCATTGGCCGGGGGATGTAGTTTGACCGGAGGATAGGATGCGCTCAACTCGCAGGGGTGGGCTTTCCACCAGTGGGGTCAAGACCTCCGCCGCGGGTAGCGGTTCCGGCATTTGAAACAGATTGCCCGATGGCCGGGAAGATGCCATAACCCCCTCTAGCTCAGCCCCACCCCCGGCGATCCCCGATCAGCCAATGGTGCAGGTTTCTTGGTTGCAGGTCACCCGAGTCGCTAGGGCGCTCTCTGGCACCACCGTAAAGCCGCCAACGCTAATGCCCGTAAGCCCGTACTGTTCTCGCAGCACCTGGTTAAAGCTGGCAATGATGTCTGGTAACTGCTGTTCTAATACGGAGCGAATGCGATCGGCTTCCGGGGATGGGCTACCAACGGTTTCAACAGACATAGGGCAAGTCCAATAGGAATTTAACCATTGTAGGGGGAGAGCCCCTCCCCCTTGGGCGTTGCTTTACGGCTCTACACAAAGCTCCCCCTGGCAACCCCACCGGAAAACGTTTTGGGGCTAGACGGGGCCTCCCTAACGCCGTTGAAAGCGGCCAAAATGCTCTTCACCCTGGCGAGAGGGGACAGAGACTAGGGCAGGCTCCAAGGTCAAAAGGTCAAAGTAGGGGGCAAACAACTGTTGTAGCTCAGCCTTAGTCACCCCAAAGGGGGGGCCACCAGGACGATTGTGGGTGAAGAAAACCGCCAGTAGTTCACCCTGGGGTGCCAGCAGATCAGCTACAAGCTGGACGTAGGCTGGGCGTAGGGCCGGGTCGATGGCACAGAAACAGGTATGCTCAATCACGTAGTTAAACTGTCCCGTGAACTCTGGTACCAGATCAAAAATATTGCGTTCCAGTAACTTGAGGGATAGGTTCAGGGTGGCCGCCTCTTGAGCCAGGATCTGCATGGCCGAAGGGGCAAAGTCTACGGCTGTGACCTGAAAGCCCCGTTGGGCAAACAGCAGGGCATCGTGCCCGCGCCCCGCGCCCAGGGCGATCGCAGTCCCCGCAGGTGGAGCGGCGGCAGACTCTAATAAAGCCCTCAAGGCTGGGGCTGGTTGGCCCAAATCCCAGTGGGTGGTACCCTCCTGATAGCGACGTTCCCAGGCATCGGGGTTAAGGGGAGCGGGTGAGGATTCTGTCAAGGGATGGCTCCGGTGTATGCTCGGCAGAGAAGTATGCCCAGAATTTTAGAGTAGCGCCTATGCGACGTCGGCAGGTATTGGGGGGGAGTTTAGGCTTAGCCTCAGCAGGCATGGTGTTGGCCCAGGCTCCAGGATCCACTCAAAGACCGGCGGCGATTCAAAAACCGCCCAGATTAAAAGCTGGCGATACGGTAAATATGACTGGCCCTGTTGGCAAGGCCTTCATT
>DVEE01000410.1 GCA_015295885.1 Leptolyngbyaceae cyanobacterium M65_K2018_010 | reverse complement strand
CAGCCGCTCAGGTCACAGATTCAACGTTTAAGCAAGAAGTATTAGAAAGCCCTCTTCCCGTTTTGGTTGATTTTTGGGCCCCCTGGTGTGGTCCCTGCCGGATGGTGGCTCCGGTGGTTGAGGAAATCGCCGAGCAGTATGACGGCAAGGTGAAGGTGGTTAAGGTCAATACTGATGAAAATCCTAGTGTGGCCAGCCAGTACGGCATTCGCAGTATTCCCACCCTGATGATCTTTAAGGAAGGGCAGCGGGTGGATATGGTGGTGGGCGCCGTGCCTAAGACCACCTTGGCCAACACCCTAGAAAAATATCTCTAGGAATTTTAGGATTTAGCTGCTTGCAAGACTCTGCCCGGATTCTCCGTCGTTTAAGCTGGGCTACCCGTGAACACCCGTCCTTGCAGGCGGGTGTTCTTTTTGGCGGGCGGGGGATGAGTGGTTTGGGATTCCAGCGGCCCGACCCCTTGCCGGTTCCAGGCAGGTCGTCTGATTACGGCTAAAATGAAGGTCCGCCTCTTAACGACTCCCCTATGGTTTTGATTCCTTCCGATTTACCCGCCTCGATGAGGGCAGATCTCACCGATTTGCTCGAACACCTGCCCACTATGGCGCATGGCAAGCTGATTCGGCAGGTTTTAGAAACCATCCTACGGATGATGGGTCGGGAGGCCGATCGGTTAGATTGGAAGATTTTGAACTATGCCTTGCTGGATAT
Source organism: Leptolyngbyaceae cyanobacterium M65_K2018_010 (assembly GCA_015295885.1). Taxonomy (GTDB): domain Bacteria; phylum Cyanobacteriota; class Cyanobacteriia; order Phormidesmidales; family Phormidesmidaceae; genus Nodosilinea. The sequence continues at coordinate 5,195 of DVEE01000410.1, read as the reverse complement.
GGAGCAAGGGTTTCAGATTTTTTACCCCTATCGTCATATTCGTAAAATCACCATTTTTGGCTCGGCTCGAATGGACCCGGATCAACCGGACTACCAATTGGCCAAACAGTTTGCCCAGCAGATTACCCAACTCGGTTTTATGGTGATGACCGGTGCGGGGGGCGGCATTATGGAGGCTGGCAACCTGGGAGCAGGGCCAGATCATTCCTTTGGGTTGAACATTCAGCTTCCCTTTGAACAGGGAGCTAACCCAGTGATGACCGGCAATGCCAAGCTGATTAATTTCAAGTACTTCTTCACCCGTAAGTTATTTTTTCTGCGCGAGAGCGATGCCCTGGTGCTGTTTCCAGGCGGCTTTGGCACCCAGGACGAAGCCTTTGAATCTCTGACGCTGATCCAAACCGGTAAGGCGGATCCCATGCCCATCGTGATGGTAGATCACCCCGGGGGAAATTACTGGCAGGGCTGGGATACCTACATTCGCCAGCATTTGCTAGATCGGGGGCTGATCAGCCCGGATGATCCTAGCCTGTACACCATCACCGATAACGTGGATGATGCCTGTCGTGCTGTCAGCAGCTTTTACCGGGTCTACCATTCCTGTCGCTATGTGGGCGATCGCTTGGTGATGCGGCTCAAGTGCGCGCTGCCCGACACGGCTATTGAGGTCTTAAATCAGGAATTCAGCGACATTTTGGCAAAGGGCAGGATTGAAAAGTCAGCGGCCCTGCCCGAAGAGCGCAACGATGAGACGGCGCACCTGCCCAGGTTGGTCATGTACTTTAACCACCGAGACTTTGGTCGCCTGCACCAGTTGATCTGGCGGCTCAGTCAATTGGGTGATCATCGTCCTGAGTTTGAGCATCCCGAACAGAAGTAGGTTTACCCAGAGTTGGGGACGACACAGGCCCTATTTAACCAGCCCTGGCGAAGGAGGGATGGCCCATGGCTAAGCGGAGATTGATTATTGAAATGGGTATGGGCGTGGACCAGCATGGTCAGGAGCCCACCGTAGCGGCGGCGAGGGCCGTGCGTAACGCCATTGCCCACAATGCCCTGCCCGGGGTATGGGAGGTGGCGGGGCTCAATCACCCTAACGCCATGATCGTTGAGGTCGAGATAGCGGTGCCCTTTGCCGACCAGGTGCGCACCGATGAAGTGCTGGCCGTCTTGCCCTTTGGGCAAAAGTCCATCCAGGTGAGGGAAGGTGGAATGGTGGTGAAGGGCCGGGCGATCGCAGAATTGGCCGACCAAAACGATGACATGTACGTTGCGATCGCCGCCGTTACAGTCTCTATTCCAGATTCCTAGCCCCTAACGCAGGCGGGCGCCACGATAGCGCATTTCTTTTTTCAACACACTTTGCTGGACAAAGCTAGGCATATCCCCCTGATGTCCCATCAGAATTACCGAGTCCCCCTTAGCTAGGTAGGTATCACGACTGGGATGGATGACGACCTCCCCATCGGCCCGGCGCAGGGCCACAATGATGAAGGTTCCCTTGCCGCGTAGCTCAATGTCGCCAATGGTACCGCCAATCAGGGAGGAACCCGCGGCCACCGTTAACTCATTCAGTTGAATATCCAGTTCCGCCAAAAACTCATTCAAACCCTGATGCCCATCGGTTTGGGATAAAAAATCCACCGCCGAGGGATGGCTGATCAGATGAGCCATACGGAGAGCGCTAATGCTGGCGGGCAGCACCACATGGTCAGCCCCGGCCAATCGTAGTTTCTTCTCGGTGGAGGGCATTTCACCCCGGGCTAGAATCATCAGGTTCGGGTTCATTTCCCGGGCAGTCAAGGTGATAAACACATTGGCAGCATCATTGGGTAGCACCGTAGCCAAGGATTTAGCCCGGAAGATGCCCACCGCCTCCAGGGCCGCCTCATCGGTAGCATTGCCCTGATACATTAAATAACCCTGCTCCTGGGCCAAAGCAATGCGTTCAGGGTCATTATCAATAACGATCAGGGGTTGGCCTTCACTTTTGAGCTTACGGGCCACCAGTTGCCCAATCCGACCAAAACCACAGATAATCACATGGTTTTCCAGACCTTCAATTTCCTTAGTCATACGTTTTAGGTTCAGCGCCCGACGAATTTCCCCTTCCGTAATCAATTGCACAAAGCCTGAAACGGTGTAAGCCACCGAAAGCGCCCCGGCGATAATGACAAAAATAGTAAAGAGCTTTAACAGCGGCGATGCGAGGGGCTTGACCTCCCCATAGCCCACCCCAAACACCGTAATGACCACCATATAGATGGCATCTAAAAACCCCCAGCCCGCCATGATGTAGCCGATTACAGCCACAACCACCGTTAGGGAGAAAAAAACGATACCGGCAATAATTCTCCGAAAGGAGCTATTCCGCATGCAGACCTCAATGCAGCAAAATCAGGGGTGCCCCCAAGGGGATGAGTCCACAAATTAAAGCTATGGTAATGGACAGCCGGTAATGAATGAGGTGTGGCAGATTGCAAGTTGCGTTAAACTTATAGAGTAAACTCATAACGACTTCGGTTTTGCTCCACCCCTCTCCTCAACAACTCCTTGGGTCGGCCTGGGCTCGCGATATGGGCGCAGTCCAGGCCCTGGATCGTTGGGGTCAGCGCTTTTCTCACCCTCCTATTGGTTTGATTCTGAGACTATGACAGCTACTCTCCCAGACAACCCCCTGCTCATCGGTGCCGGTCTACCCCCCTTCGATCGCATTCAGACCGGCGACATTGTACCGGGTATTACCGCCCTGCTTGAAACCCTCAACACCGACCTGGCGACCCTAGAAGCTAACCTAGAGCCCAGTTGGCAGGGGCTGGTCGAACCCCTCAACCGGATTGAGGAGCGTCTAAGCTGGAGTTGGGGCATAGTGAGCCATTTGATGGGGGTAAAAAATAGCCCCGAGTTAAGAACGGCCTACGAAACCGTGCAACCGGCTCTTGTCCAATTTGCCACCCGGTTAGGTCAGAGCCAGCCCATCTACAATGCCTTCAAGCAAATTCGGTCCAGTGCCACCTGGGACTCTCTGGAACCCGCTCAACAGCGCATTGTGGAAGCCGCCATCCGGGAGGCCGAGCTGACTGGAGTAGGACTCGAGGGGACTAAAAAAGAGCGGTTCAATCAAATTCAACAGGCCCTAGCTGAGCTCACGACCCGCTTTGGCAACAATGTCTTAGATGCCACTAAGGCCTTTAGCCTGACCCTAACGACCTCGGCGGACATTGAGGGGTTACCCCCCAGTTTGCTGGCCTTGGCCGCCCAGGCCGCCCGCGACGCTGGGGACACCGAGGCTACGGCAGAATCAGGCCCCTGGCGCATTACCCTCGACTACCCTAGCTATGGGCCCTTCATGCAACATAGCCGCCGCCGCGATCTGCGGGAAAAGCTCTACCGGGCCTTTGTGACCCGAGCCTCCGAGGGCGATTGGGATAACCGTGGCCATATTGAGCAAATTCTTGAACTCCGCCATGAAATGGCCCAACTGTTAGGCTATGGCACCTATGCGGAGTTGAGCCTGGCCCGCAAGATGGCTCCTTCCGTGGAAGCCGTAGATCAGTTAATGGAAGAACTGCGGGTCGCTAGCTACGACACCGCGGCGAAAGAACTCGACAGCCTGAAAGCCTTTGCCCAAGCTAAGGGATCTGCTGAAGCCGAGAACTTGACTCATTGGGATATCGCCTTTTGGGCAGAGCGAATGCGAGAGGAAAAGTACGGGCTTAACGACGAAGAGTTGCGCCCCTACTTTCCCCTGCCTCAGGTACTGGAAGGGCTGTTTAGCTTAGCCCACCGCATCTTTGATATTTCCATTACTCCAGCCGATGGCGAAGCACCGGTTTGGCACCCAGACGTGCGCTATTTTCAAGTGTTAGATCGGGATGGACAGCCCATGGCCCATTTCTACCTGGACCCCTACAGCCGCCCGGCCGAAAAACGGGGGGGGGCATGGATGGATGATTGTATTAACCGGGCCAAATTCAACGACCAGGTAAGACTGCCCGTCGCCTATCTGGTCTGCAACCAAACCCCGCCCGTGGACGGCAAACCCAGCCTAATGACCTTTCGGGATGTGGAAACCCTCTTCCATGAGTTTGGCCATGGCCTACAACATATGCTGACCCAAGTGGATTATGCCGGGGCCGCGGGCATCAACAATGTGGAATGGGATGCGGTGGAACTGCCCAGCCAGTTTATGGAAAACTGGTGCTACCATCGCGATACTTTACTGGGCCTGGCCCGCCACTACAAAACTGGCGAAACCCTGCCTGAAGACCTATACCAAAAGATTGTTGCCGCTCGCACCTTTATGACCGGCAGCGCCATTTTGCGCCAGGTCCGCTTCGGTTGGACCGACCTTGAACTGCATCACCGCTATCGTCCCGGTGGCCCAGAAACCATTGCCGAAGTGAACCAACGGATAGGGGCCCAATCCTCAATCCTCAAGCCTTTGCCCGAGGATGCCTTTCTTTGCTCCTTCACCCATATCTTTGCCGGTGGGTACGCCGCTGGGTACTACAGCTATTTTTGGGCTGAGGTGCTCAGTGCTGATGCCTTTGCGGCCTTTGAAGAGGCCGGCCTCGACAACGAAGTGGCCCTGGCTGAAACTGGCCACCGGTTCCGGGATACGGTCTTGGCCCTAGGGGGCAGCCGTCACCCCATGGAAGTATTCAAAGCCTTTCGGGGTCGGGAACCTAGCACCCAAGCTCTGCTTCGGCACCGGGGCTTGGTGGCGGCTTAGAGTTGCTGCCTTAGTGCAGCGTCACTCCTGTGCTGTGGAACAAAATCAAAGACAAAAAGAAGTCCACAACAAACAGACTGACCCAGGTGGTCACCACCGCAGAGGTAGCGGAGCGTCCCACGGACCGGCTGCAAGTAGTTGTCAGCCCCCAGGTGCAGCCGGCTAGGGCTACCATGGCCCCAAACAAAATGGATTTAAGCAAAACCGCCATTAGATCGGTGAGGGCCATGAGCGATCGCACCGAGTCCAAAAACTGCCCAAAGGACACCTGATAGAGGGAATGGGCCACCATAGCCCCGGCCATGATGCCCAACACCAGCCCTAAAACGGTCAATACCGGTAGCATGATGCAACAGGCTACCACCCGAGGGACGACCAAGTAATCCACCGGACAGGTGCGCAAAACCTTGAGGGCATCAATTTGGTCTGTCACTTTCATACAGCCGATTTCCGCGGCAAA
>DVEE01000422.1 GCA_015295885.1 Leptolyngbyaceae cyanobacterium M65_K2018_010 | reverse complement strand
GTACCTGGAATCAGCGAGAGAAAATTGACCCAGCGGTTCATACAAAGGGGACAAACGCCTTGTTTCCTTATTGTAGGGTGTCCACCCGGAGGGTCCTAGGGCCCTCGTTACAATAGGGCTAAGCTTACCCACTCGTTCACCTATGGTTGCCTCCCCCCAGCCAGACCTCACTGTCCAAGATTATCTGCACCTGGAAGCTGCAAGCCCCACCAAGCATGAGTACATTGATGGAGCAGCCTATGCCATGGCGGGGGCCAGCGATGCCCATGTCACGATTACCGTTAACCTGGCAGCATTACTGCGCAGCCATGTACGGGGCAGCGGCTGTCGAGTTTACATTGCCGACCTGAAGGCCCGTATTGAAGCCCGCAACTGTTTTTACTATCCCGATGTGATGGTCACCTGCGACGAGCGGGATCGGGAAAACGATATGTACAAATGCTTTCCAAAGCTCATTGTTGAGGTGCTATCAGAGTCTACGGAAGCTTTTGATCGAGGCGATAAGTTCGCGGATTATCAATCCTTGGAAACCTTAGAAGAATATGTGCTGGTCAATACTCGCCATCGGCGGGTGGAATGTTTCCACCGCAACGAGGCCGGACTCTGGGTGTTGCGATATCATACCGAGGGTGAGTTCACCCTGGCCAGCCTGAACTTCTCGGCGCCTTTGGCCGCCCTCTACGAAGATGTTGAGCTAGGCTAGGGGCCGATGATCACCAGCGGGGGGAGCCATGGCCGAGCTAAAACGACGGTATCGAGGGTTGGCTTTGGCCGCGACCGCAGGGGTGCTTTGCCTAGTACTGGGGCTAGGGGTGAACCGGGTTTCGCCAGGGTCAGGGACGACAGCGATGGCCCAAACAAACTCACCCATTCCCACCCTAGCACCCGCCCTACCCATGCTTAGCGGCAACTTTGAAGACCCCCAGGAGCGGTTTCAAATCGGCATTTTCGAAGGTTATCAGGTTAGTACGGCGGCCGGCAGACCTGTGTTTCAGGCTCCTGATGGGCGCTTGGCCTATACCGTTGCGATCGCCCCTTTACCGGCTGGGGTGGCCCTAGCCTCTGAGGCCGATTTACTGAACGCGGCTCAGCAAACCTTTGGCCGGGGCGAGGGGTTTATCCCTGGCGACACACAACCGCTGCCCGGCAGTGGCCTGCGCATGAACTGGACGGGCCGCCTCAGCCAGGGGGCCGGCCCACCCCAACCCATTAGCGGCAAGATTTTTGCTCGCCAGCGCGATCGCAGTGTGTTTTTGCTGCTGGTCGCAGCTACCCCAGCCGGTGAAGCACAATTGGCCGATGCCATTCTCACCCTGGGCAGCACCCTAAAGGTGCCCTAGGCAGTAGGCTGGACGGGGAGCAAAAAGGAAATGGGTTAAAGCACTTGGTTAAGGCCATAGATTAAGGATTTGAGCGCCATGACCCGGCG
>DVEE01000564.1 GCA_015295885.1 Leptolyngbyaceae cyanobacterium M65_K2018_010 | reverse complement strand
GACTGTTCTAGAAAGTTTCAAGCCTGAATTCCATACAGCTTTCCCCCGCCTTGCTTCTGGTAAGTATGTCCACTTCTTGATGGTGCGCCATAGCCAGTCTTTTCCAGTTTTTCAAACCGATGGAGTGTTAAACGTAGCTCGTACCCAGGCAGGCTTAGAAACCACAGATAAATTTAGTCGGCTGGTCATGTTTAAGCGCAAGCAGACCACCCCAGAGCGCCTAGCTGGGCGCGAACTGTTGCGATCTCTCGGTCTAACCACAGCTAACAAGGAAGATAAGGTCAAATTTTGCGAATACAACGGCGAGGGCTCCTGCAAAAAGTGCCCTGACTGTATTATCTATGGCTTTGCCATTGGCGATAGTGGCTCTGAACGGTCAAAGGTCTATTCAGACTCGGCTTTTTCTCTCAGCCCCTATGAACAGTCTCACAAGAGCTTCACCTTCAATGCTCCCTTTGAAGGCGGCACGATGAGCGAAGCTGGCACCATGCGAAGCTCCATTAATGAGCTTGATCATATTCTGCCTGAGGTCAACTTCCCAACAGTGGAGACGCTACGTGACCCCACCTATGAGGGTTTCATCTACGTATTGGGTAATCTGCTCCGTACCCGCCGTTACGGGGCGCAAGAGTCTCGAACTGGCACTATGACTAATCATCTGGTCGGTGTCGTCTTTACTGATGGGGAAATTTTTAGCAACTTATACTTCACCCAGGCACTCTATGATTCTCTCAAAGATGATTTGAGCGCTCCGATTGACATAGTACTCACTAAGGCTCAAGAAGTGGCAGAAATCCTATTGGCTAAGGAACCTGTGCGAAAGAGTCAGCAAGTTTTTGGCTCCCAGCTAGATGAGTTACTTTCTGAGGTCACGGCTATTTATCAAGATGAATCTCAATTACAAGCTATGATAGGTGCCCTATACCAGCAGACCATAACCTATGCTGAAACCTTTGGGGCCAGTTCAGGCAAAAAGGGTAAAGGTAAGTAGGCATCTGGGAAAATAATGAGATGCTTTATCAATGTGATTTAACCCTCCATGACAATGTTTTCTTCGCCACCCGCGAAATGGGAACGCTGTTTGAAACCGAAAAATACTTGCATAACTGGGCACTCAGCTATGCCCTATTCGAGGAGCAGTATTTGAATCGACCCTATCGGTTGCAGGGAGAATTTGCCCAAAAACCGAGCTATCTCGATAGCCGCCATGAACAGAGTCTGCACCCCTTAAATGAAGCAGGAATTTATGTTTTTCCTGCTCGCCCCTTGCAGTGGACATACCAGGTGAATACCTTTAAGGCGGCTCAAGTTAACTACTACGGCAAATCAAAGCAGTTTGGTGACAAGGGGGCTGACCGCAACTACCCCATCAACTTTGGTCGTGCTAAAGAATTGGCTGTAGGCAGCACCTACCGCACCTATATTGCGGCAACAGACCGAGCGACCTTACCAACTTGGATGCAGCAGCAGGATGATGACAAACGCCGAACCTGGATTCGTCTAGGCAAGTGGGCCGCCAAAATCCATATTCAGGCCACTCCTATTACAGACCTGAAAACGGGGTCAGGCACGTTTATCTGTCGTCACCCTCTCAATCCCCTAGATCTAGAACCATCTACCCGCTTACTTGTGTATAACCGGGTTGTAATGCCTCCCGTGAGTTTAGTCAGTCAAGCTCAGTTAGAAGGCGACTATTGGAGACTTCCTGATGATACCGACTTACCCATTAGCTCTCGCTATGGTGCAAGATACGTTGCCAACGCCTCTTAAATCAACATCCATCTATTCCTTGGTGGTGCTGCTAGGGTCTGCGGGGAAAGGGCAATTACCTACAACCCTAGGGCGTGCGATTCATGCTCAGGTCTTAGACTGGATGCAAGCCGGGGATTCGGTCGTAGCTCAGGCAATTCATAATGCTCAAATGTCTCCAATAAGCCTATCGGGGCTGCTGGGCAAACGGCGCAAGCATGGCACCCAACCCGATGATGAATTTTACTTCCGAATCAGCCTACTAGATGGCGATCTGCTACAGCCTTTGCTGACAGGTATAGATACGTGGGGAACTAAGCCTATTTCTCTTGGCAAATTCCCCTTTGTTTGTCGAGGAGTTGAAGCATTACCTGGTGGGCACAAACAAGTTCAAATGGGAGATTATCGTTTGTTAGGGACTGTCAGCCCAATCAGTGACGATATTTATTTAGAATTTCAATCTCCTACCGCTTTCAAGCAGGGCAAAAGAACGATTCAGCCGTTTCCGCTGCCAGAGCTAGTCTTCGGTAGCCTGCTCCGCCGCTGGAATGCCTTTGCCCCAAAGGATCTACACTTTCCCCAGATCGAATGGCAGGGCATGGTCTCTGCCTTTGACCTCAAAACTCAGGTACTGCGGCTCGAAGGTGGCCCTCAAATTGGCTCTATAGGCTGGGTACGCTACCGCTTCCCTGATGCTGAACAAGCCCGTATAGCCTCTATTTTGGCCCAATACGCATTCTTTGCTGGAGTAGGCTACAAAACTACGATGGGAATGGGGCAGGTGCAGCCCTCCCTGTCTACCTAGCACCTATCCCTCGTATCTCAACATTACTGTGCTCTATAGCTTAGGAGCTAAACCATGACCCAAGCCAAAGTTGTTAGCATCAACGACCAGCGACAGTTCGATTTTCCTGAGGACATCCTCCAAACCCTTAACCCAGGGGATGAATACCTGGTTTGGCAAACCGGCGATCGCATTTTGCTGCAAAAAATCCAGAAACCCTCCACCTTCGATGCCCTAATGGCCAAGGTAGAAGCCCTAGGCCCCGATCCTGACCAGCTCACCATGGAAGAGATCACCGCCCTGGTCAAAGACGTGCGCCGCGAAATGGCTACCCAGGTTGCGCCAGAATGAACGTTGTCATTGACACTAATATCTGGATCTCTGGATTGTTATGGGGCGGGCCACCAGGCCAGGTGCTCCAGCTTGTCCGCCAAGGTCAGCTTACAGCCTATACCTCCCCCGCCCAGCTAGAGGAGTTGGCCCGCACCTTCAGCAAACCCAAATTGCAGCCCAAGCTCCAGCAACTGGGCACCGATGCCGACAGCGCTATAGAAGCCATTCGTGAAGTAGCCCAGGTTATCATTGCCCCTCTCTTGCCCATTGACCGCCTGCGCGACCCCGACGATGCCAGCATTTTGGCCATTGCCATAGCCGCCACTGCCGATAGCCTCATCAGCGGCGACCTCGACCTGCTCACCCTGGCCGAAATCTCAGGCATACCCATCCTTCCCCCTCAAGATTTCCTCACCCGCCACTTCCCTACCCTCCAATAGCCTCCCCCGCCTCCCCCTTCCCTCTTCCCCACCATGCCCGACGACTACCTCCCCCTCGCCTACCTCAACGCCTGGGAATACTGCCCACGCCGGTTTTACCTGGAATATCAACTGGGCGAAATGGCCGATAACGAACACATCATCCTCGGTCGCCACCTGCACCGGGTCGTAGATGACGAAAGCCAGCAGTACGACGGCGATACCCTCCTGCGCCGTCATCAGTGGGTCTGGAGCGATCGCCTGCAAATCAAAGGCATCATCGATCTGGTAGAAGAACGAGAGGGGCAACTTGTACCGGTGGAGTTCAAAAAAGGCACGATGGGTCGCCACCTCAGCGATCACTTCCAACTCTGTGCCGCCGGGCTCTGCCTAGAAGAACGCACCGGCCAGCTAGTTCCCCACGGCGAAATCTTTTACCACAGCAATCGTCGTCGCCAAATCGTATCCTTTACCCCAGAGTTGAGAGCGGCTACGGAGAGCGCGATCGCTGCCGCTCATGCCGCCCTCGCTGCCCCTATTCCCCAGCCCATCAACCACAAGCGCAAATGCCAGGCGTGTAGTTTGCAGGGGATTTGTTTGCCCTTTGAGGTGAGGGTTTTGGCGGGAGGTGATTGGTGACTTGTTCTTGGTTCTTGGTTGGAGGAGGTGATGAATGGTGAGTAAGGGCTTTAAAGAGCTAGAGGTTTACCAATTATCGGAGCAATTGGCTGATGCGATTTGGGAGATTGTTTTGACCTGGGATTTTTTGTCAAAGACACAGTTGGCAAACAGTTGGTCAGAGCTGCTGACAGCATTGGAGCCAATATCGCTGAGGGGACTGGCAGAGGCAGTTACAAAGACAATGCCCGCTTTATCACCATCGCCCGAGGATCCCTCGCCGAAACCCAGCACTGGCTTCGACGCGCCCACACCCCGCAACTCCTTACCAACGACCAAATCACTACCCTCAAGCCCCTAATCGACACCCTCGCTCCCAAGCTCAACGCCTACCGCAACGCCATCGTCAACAAAACCCGCTAACCCTCCAATAACCAATCACAAATAACCAACAACGATCATGCCTACCCTCTACGTCACCCAACCCGACGCTGTTCTCAGCAAAAAATACGAAGCCTTCTCCATTGCCCTGCGGCAAGAGGACGGTTCTTGGCAGAAGCGAGCCATACCTGCCCAGACCGTCGAGCAGGTGGTGCTCATGGGCAACCCCCAAATTACCGGCGATGCTCTCACCTATGCCCTAGAACTTGGGCTACCCGTCCACTACCTGACCAGCTTTGGGAAGTATCTGGGGTCTGCTCTGCCAGGCCACTCTCGCAATGGGCAACTGCGGCTGGCTCAATATGCACTGCACCTAGATGCCGAAAAACGCCTGGCGCTGGTGAAGAACATTGTCGAAGCCAAAATTCATAACCAGTTCAGCGTACTCTATCGCCATGGTCAACCTGACAATGCCCTCAAAGGCCGCAAGAAGGCTGCCAGGCAGCAATCGACCCTCGACCAAGTGCGGGGCATTGAAGGCATGGCCGCCAGGGAGTATTTTGCCTGCTGGCCCCCCATGCTCAAGCACGACTGGGGGTTTACCGGTCGCAATCGTCGTCCACCCAAAGACCCAGTCAATGCCTTGCTCAGCTTTGCCTACGCCCTGCTGCGGGTGCAGGTGACGGCTGCAGTTCATGTGGCTGGGCTAGATCCCTACGTGGGCTACCTCCACGAGGTTCACCACGGTCAACCCGCCCTTGTACTAGACTTGATGGAGGAATTTCGCCCGCTAATTGCCGATAACCTGGTGTTGGCAGTACTCAACAACCGCGAGATTCAACCTAAGGACTTTTCGGAAAGCCTGGGGGCGTATACCCTCTCAGATATCGGGCGGAAAACCTTCCTCCAGGCTTTCGAGCGTAAAATGACCGATGAGTTCAAACATCCCGTCTTTGACTACCGCTGCACCTATCGCCGCGCAGTTGAACTCCAGGCCCGGCTACTGAGCCGCCACCTCCAAGAAGATATTCCCTACAAACCCTTAATACTACGGTAATGGTGGTTCAGTACTCTTTATCTTTAGTGCTTGTTATCAACACCCTGATTTCCCGTCCTCTCCCTTCCGCCACCTCCCCTTGCCTCCTTCTTCCCCTGGCTCCCCATGCCTCAAAAACTCTTCTACCTGATCATCTATGACCTCCCCGACGATAAAGCCGCTAATAAACGGCGCAATCGCCTCCACAAAATGCTTTCGGGCTACGGACAGTGGACCCAGTACAGCGTGTTTGAGTGTTTTTTGACGGCGACTCAGTTTGCCCGGTTGCAGGTACAACTGGAACGCCTGGTTAAGCCAGAAACGGATTCGGTCAGGGTCTACATTTTGGATGCTGGCGCAGTGAAGCGAACAATGACCTATGGCTCTGAAAAGCCGCGCCAAACCGAGGCCATCATCCTATGATGGAAAGGTGGTTATTTTCTGGCAAACCTCAGCAAGTCCAATTTTCCTGGGGGGTTTGCCAAAATCTTAGAACCTTGAAAATTCAATATTTTTTCGCGATCACCTCCCGGCGAGGGGGTATGTTTGAGATAGGCGATCGCCTTCAAAAACTCTGGCTTGCCAAATCAACTCTTGAAACCTTTATACCGCAAGGCTTTCAGGCTCCGGGCTCGCCAATCACCAAATCTCGGCAACGAGACTGAAACCTTGGTTTGAAAGAACTCGACCTGATTGAACTAA
>DVEE01000566.1 GCA_015295885.1 Leptolyngbyaceae cyanobacterium M65_K2018_010 | reverse complement strand
GTTAGTAATTCAAATAAAGCATCTCTTAATTGTTTAGGACAAGTAATCTCAAAAACACTTCCGTCTTCTTCCCATCTCCGGGTATGGTGACGGGGATATCGCGCACATCATCATGCCTTCCCTCACCCTGGGGGCTTTTGGGCTCAATGCCACCACGACCCTGGCCGCCGAGATGATTTTTTTGGGCGCCCTGGCGGTTTTGTTGCTCACCGGCGTGCTGGATACCGCCACGGCCCTGGCTGGGTTCAGTAATCCGGGCATGATGACCGTTGCGATTCTGTACGTCGTCGTCACCGGGCTGCAACAAACCGGCGGATTAGATTTGATTTCCCGCTCGCTGCTGGGCCTACCCAAGGGGCAAACCCAAGCTCTGGCTCGCCTGGTGGTGCCGGTGGTGGGTCTGAGTGCCTTTCTCAATAACACCCCGCTGGTGGCCATGTTTATTCCGGTGGTGAGTGACTGGTGCCGCAAGTTGCGTATCAGTCCCTCTAAACTGATGATTCCGCTCAGCTACGCGGCGATCATGGGCGGCATGTGTACGCTGATTGGCACCAGTACTAACCTGGTGGTAAATGGGCTGTTAATGGCTGAAACCGACTATGCCGGGCTGAAAATGTTTGATTTGGCCCCGGTGGGCCTGCCCTGTGCCGTGGCGGGTACCCTGATGCTGATTTTGGCCCAGCGCTGGTTGCTACCTAGCCGTAAACCCGCCATCAACGAGATCGATGATCCCCGTGAATACACCGTGGAGATGGTTGTAGAGGACGGTAGCCCCCTGGCTGGTAAGACCGTGGAACAGGCGGGGCTGCGCCATTTGCCGGGCCTTTACTTGACCGAAATCCAGCGCGGTGAGCATCTGCTGACGGCGATTAGACCCCAGGAAATTCTCCGCGAAGGAGACCAGCTAGTTTTCGTGGGCATGGTGAGTTCCATAGTGGACCTTAACCAAATTCGCGGTCTGAAGCCCGCTACCGATCAGGTCTTTAAGCTCGATTCTCCCCGGGCCGAGCGCTGCCTATTAGAGGCGGTGGTTTCGAATACTTGCCCAGTTGCAGGGGTCACTATTCGTGAAGGCAAGTTCCGTAGTCGCTACGGGGCCGTAGTCCTGGCGGTGGGGCGGAACGGTGAGCGCTTGCCGGGCAAAATTGGCGATATTCGCCTGCAACCGGGCGACACTCTGCTTTTAGAGGCTCATCCTTCTTTCCTAGAAGAACGACGGGCTTCCAGGGATTTTTATCTGGTTAGTCGGGTGCCTAATTCTGACCCCCTCCGCCATGACCGGGCTGCCGTTGCCCTAGGCATTTTAGGTTTGATGGTGCTGCTGGCTACTCTGGGATGGATGGAGATGCTGAATGCCGCTACCCTGGCCGCCCTGCTCATGTTGTTAACTGGCTGTTGCTCGCCCCGGCAGGCTTTTCGCAGCATTGATTGGTCCGTGATTTTAGTGGTGG
>DVEE01000274.1 GCA_015295885.1 Leptolyngbyaceae cyanobacterium M65_K2018_010 | reverse complement strand
TCGCCACCAGGAGGGCGGCCACCGTGAGTCGGTTACTCCATACTCGGGGCTGGGCGACGAGTTCAAGGAATCTGAGGTCTTGTGCGTCATAGAATCGCAGAAACGCTACGGCAATGGTCAGCACCGTCAGCCCAGGGGCCGGCAACAGGGACAGGAAGTTGAACCAACCTTAGCGAGTGAATAGTTCCATCTTAGTCAATGATCCATGGGGCCTCTAGGCTAAGAACCGAGAATTCAATCACCTGACCTTCTACCACAAAGACACCGAGGGTACACAGCCATCCGTCTGCGAGCTCTGCGCCTCTGCAGTGAGGTGACCCGTTGAGCCGTTGATGGCATCCCCAATCCTAGGGCAATTGCCCAAACCAGGTTGAGTCCAGGCCTTCCAAGCTGGCCCAATGCCTTGGAGCACGACTTAGGGCTAAAATCGTGAGGCAACTTCCCCCCGTCGCCCCATGACCGCCTTTTCTAACGCCCCCTTCAGCCCTGAAGAAATCGCTTCAGAAGGCATCAAACCTGAGGAGTACGACGACATTGTGCAACGGCTGGGTCGCCACCCCAACCGCGCCGAACTAGGTATGTTTGGGGTGATGTGGTCAGAGCACTGCTGCTACAAGAATTCGCGCCCCCTGTTAAAGCAGTTTCCGACCACGGGCGATCGAGTGCTGGTGGGGCCCGGGGAGAATGCCGGCGTCATTGATGCCGGTGACGGCTTGCGGGTCGCTTTTAAGATCGAGTCCCATAACCATCCCTCGGCGGTGGAACCCTTCCAGGGGGCAGCTACGGGGGTAGGGGGCATTCTGCGGGATATTTTTACCATGGGGGCCCGTCCGATCGCCGTCTTGAACTCCCTACGATTTGGGGATTTGGCCGACAGTCGTACCCGCCGCCTGTGCCAGGGTGTGGTAGCGGGCATTGCCCACTACGGCAACTGCTTTGGGGTACCCACGGTGGGGGGGGAGGTCTACTTTGATGCGGCCTATACCGGCAATCCCCTGGTCAACGCCATGGCGATCGGACTGATGGAGACCCCAGAGATCGTCAAGTCGGGGGCGGCAGGGATTGGGAACCCGGTGCTTTACGTCGGCTCCACCACAGGGCGTGATGGCATGGGGGGGGCCAGCTTCGCCAGCGCTGAATTGACTGACGAGTCCGAGGCCGATCGCCCCGCGGTTCAAGTCGGCGACCCGTTCTTAGAGAAATCTCTGGTGGAAGCCTGTTTGGAGGCCTTTAAGACGGGGGCGATCGTGGCGGCCCAGGATATGGGGGCGGCGGGCATTACCTGCTCTACCTCGGAGATGGCGGCCAAGGGCGGCGTCGGCATTGAGCTGGACTTAGACCTCATCCCCGTGCGAGAAACGGGCATGGTGCCCTACGAATACCTCCTGTCTGAATCCCAGGAGCGGATGCTGTTTGTGGTCGCCGCTGGACGGCAAGGGGAGATAATCGAAATCTTTGAGCGTTGGGGCCTCCACGCCGTCGTAGCGGGAACGGTGATTGCCGAACCCCTGGTCCGGATTCTCTTTAAGGGAACTGTGGCCGCCGAAATTCCAGCCCTGGCCCTGGCAGAAAATACCCCCATCTACCACCGGGAACTGCTGCCGCAGCCCCCGGACTACGTCCAAACTGCCTGGGCCTGGTCAGAGCAAAGCCTGCCCGCCTGTACCGAGACTGGCTTAGCCCAGCCCGGGGCCGACAATCTACCCTGGACAGCGGTGCTCCATCGCCTGCTCAGTGAGCCCACCATTGCCTCGAAACAATGGATTTACCGCCAGTACGACCATCAGGTGCAAAACAACACCGTGCGGTGTCCCGGGCAGGGAGATGCAGCCGTAATTCGCCTGCGGCCCCTGGAGGCGGTTCCCGGCTATCAGCCGGGGGCAGTGACCCGCGGCTTGGCCGCCACGGTCGATTGCAATGCCCGCTATGTTTACCTCAACCCCTACGAGGGAGCTAAGGCAGCGGTGGCAGAGGCGGCCCGGAACCTGAGCTGTGTCGGAGCCATGCCCCTGGCGGTCACCGATAACCTCAACTTTGGCAGCCCAGAAAAACCCATTGGCTACTGGCAACTGGCGGAAGCTTGTCGGGGTCTGGCGGAAGCCTGCCGAGAACTGGCGACCCCGGTCACCGGCGGTAATGTTTCCCTCTACAACGAAACCGTGGATAGTCAGGGCCATCCCCAGCCCATTTACCCCACCCCTGTCGTGGGCATGGTGGGGCTGATCGAGGATTTGACCTTCACCTGCGGCCAGGGCTGGCAGGCAGCAGGCGATTTAATTTACCTGCTGGGAGTCCCGGTGGAGCAGACGGGGACGATGCTTCTGGAAGGGCGTCCTCTAGTCACCCTGGGCGGTTCCGAATATCTGGCCGCCATTCATAGTCAAGCTACCGGTCATCCGCCGAGGGTGGATATGGCCTTAGAAAAGCAGGTGCAGGCCGCCTGTCGGCACGGTATAGCCCAGGGTTGGGTGCAATCGGCCCACGACTGTGCCGAAGGTGGGCTGGCTGTGGCCCTGGCAGAGTCTTGCATCAGCGGTGGGATGGGGGCCAAGGTTCAGCTTCCCCTGATTGCCAGTCAGACCCAGGCCCGGTGGGACCGCCTGCTATTTGGCGAGGGCGGCGCTCGTATTGTGGTCTCGGTCAGCCCTGAGCGCCAGGCGGCCTGGGAGGGCTATCTGGCCCAAAGCCTGGTGGGCTCCTGGCAGCATCTCGGCCAAGTGGAGGGTGATCGGCTCATGCTATTGACCCAGGATGGTCAGGTGGTGATCGCGGATGGGATTGGGCAACTGGCCCAAATTTGGGGGAGTGCCCTTCGCGATCGCCTGGCCGCCTAGGATCGCAAGGCAGAAGTCAGCAGGATCTAGGCGCAGCAGCAGGATGAAGGGGCATCCCTGGTAGGTTAAGGCTTTCCAGAAGCGCTATCAGTTACAAGATGTTGGCAAGTGCCTCCACCCGCGGGCATAGTTTGTAACCTAGATAACAGGAGGCTGCTCGCCAATCCCCCTACTCTGGCGAGTCTAGTTAGCCGATGCCGCCAGCCACCTCTTCTCGTCTGGTTGCTCTCGATGTCAGCCAACCCCTCTGGGATCGGGTCTTTACGGTCGCTCCCCTAGTGGTGATTGGCAGCCAAGAAGCCGATGGCACCTACGACCTGGCCCCCAAGCACATGGCTATGCCCCTGGGGTGGGGTTCCTACTTCGGCTTCATCTGCACGCCCCGCCATCACACCTACCAAAACATCCGGCGCACGGGTTGTTTTACCGTCAGCTTTGCCAAACCCGACCAGATCCTGGCGACCAGCCTGACCGCCGCACCTCGCTGTGACGATGACCATAAACCAGCACTGCTATCCTTGCCGACAGTTCAGGCCCAGACCATTGATGGTGTGTTCCTGCAGGATGCCTATTTATGCTTAGAGTGCGAGCTAGACCGCATTGTCGATGGGTTTGGCGACAACAGCCTGATTGCCGGTAGAATTCTGGCCGCCCAGGTGGACGAAGCCGCCCTCAGGCACAGTGAGCGGGATGACCAGGATCTACTGCACCAGTCCCCCCTACTGGTCTACCTCTCCCCCCGCCGCTATGCTGCCCTTTACCACAGTCAGTCCTTCCCGTTCCATGAGGGTTTTCAGCGATGACGACCCTGACTATACCAACTCTGCGTCAGTCACAACTCCTGGACTATCTCCACCGTCGCCGGGAAGAGATGCAAGCCCTGCTGGAAACCCTGGTCCAGATCGAAACGCCCTCCACGGTGCCATCCTCCCAGGCTCCAATGCTCACCCTGTTACAGCAGCAACTCCGGCAGCGTCAGTTGCGAGTACGATTACTGCCAGGCCGCAACACGGGCGGACACCTGGTTGCGATCGCCCCCCGCCGTCCCCACCAGCCCACCCAACTACTGATTGGCCACTGCGATACGGTCTGGCCCATCGGCACCCTGGCGCAAATGCCTCTGAAGGTCAGCCAGGGCAAGTTCTATGGCCCCGGTAGCTACGACATGAAAGCCGGTCTGGTGATTCTGCTCTTTGCCCTGGACGCCGTGCAGGCCCTGCAGGGAGCCCTGGCCATTGCCCCAGCGGTGGTGATTAACTCCGACGAAGAAATTGGTAGTGGGGAGTCTACCCGTTCCATTCGACGGTTAGCCCAGTTGTGTGATCGGGCCCTGATCTTCGAACCCTCCCTAGGTCCCCAGGGGCACCTGAAAACCGCCCGCAAAGGAGTAGGACGGTTCACGGTCACCGTCTTTGGTCAGGCCGCCCATGCGGGGCTCGATCCAGAGAAGGGGGCCAGCGCCATTCTGGAACTCTCCCATGTGATTCAGCAACTGTTTGCCCTCAATGACCCCGACCGCGGCATCACCGTCAACGTTGGCACCATCGACGGTGGCTTGCGCCCTAACGTGGTGGCGCCCCAAAGTCGGGCCGTCGTTGACGTGCGAGTCCTGCATCAAGCCGATGTTGCCCCCCTGGAAGCGGCCATTCGGGGCTTGCGGGCGACTACCCCGGGCACCCATCTGGACATTACCGGCCGCATCGGTCGTCCCCCCATGGAGAAAACACCGGGTAACCAGCGCCTCTGGCATCTGGCCCAAGCCCTGGCCACCGACCTGGGCCTTAGCCTGGCTGAGGACACCGCTGGCGGTGGCTCTGACGGTAACACCACCAGCCTCTACACCCCCACCCTCGATGGCCTTGGAGCCGTAGGGGATGGTGCCCATGCCCCTGGAGAGTTTGTCTACCTCGACTCGCTGGTGGAACGGGCCGCCCTCACCGCTAAACTCCTAACGGTCGCCCCCCTCCAGGAGGCTTAGCCGTCCCCGCCCTCACTGCTCGACCACCATGCTGCCCCGTTACTTGCTTTCGACCCTGACTCGCATTGCTGACTTCGACGCCCATGCCTTTGATGTGCACCCCCTGCCCCAGACCCAGTGGGCGACGGGGGATTATGTCGTTGGTCAGGTGCAAACTGCCCAGGGGCCGCTGGCCCAGGTGGAGTTGGCCACGGGGCGCATGGCCCACCAGGTCGAAGGCGATTTGGTGATTGGGGCCTTTGGGGTGCGCCAAGCGACATTGGAAGCAGTCGGGGATTGGCAGTCGATTCGGGCCGATGGGTTAATGCATAACCTGACCCTGGCCGGGTTATTTGGTAGGCTCACTTCGGCGTCCTACCTGCTACCCCAGTTGCCCACCTTAGGTTACAAAGGCCATGTCATGCGCCAGGGACAGAAGGTGCAGATGCAGGACTTTGTCCCCCCGGTGCCGCTGGTTCCCTACACCCGGCCCACCATCTTGATTATTGGTACCTCCATGTCAGCCGGTAAGACCACGACGGCACGGGTGATTATCCACCAGCTCAAGCAACTCGATCTGAAAGTGGTGGGCGCTAAGCTCACCGGGGCGGGGCGCTACCGCGATATTCTGGCGATGCTAGACGCGGGGTGCGATCGCATCTTCGATTTTGTCGATGTGGGCCTGCCCTCCTCCATTGCTCCCCCGGCCGCTTTTCAGGGCTCCCTGCAAACACTGCTGTCTATGATTGAGGCTGAGCAACCCGATGTCGTCGTTGCAGAAGCAGGGGCATCACCCCACGAGCCCTACAATGGGGCGATCGCCATGGCAACCCTTGCCCACCAGGTGCAATGTACGGTGCTCTGCGCCTCAGATCCCTACGCGGTGGTAGGGGTAAGCCAGAGCTTTGGCATTCAACCCGACCTAGTGGCCGGCATCGCCACCAGCACTCAGGCCGGTGTGGACCTGGTTGAAAAACTCACCGGCGTGTTAGCCCTCAATTTGGCGGAAAGCCCCGCCCAAAGCAAGCTCCTGTCCCTACTGCAAGCTAAGTTAAACCGGGTACCGGCTTAAAGCCGGACAAATCTCCTAGGAAGAGGCCAGGAGTTAGGAGTTCAGAATTCAGAAGGCTACTGGCTTCCTTCGGGCCGAGCCTTCTCAGGGCGAAGCCTGACTCCTGACTTCCCTAGGCTCAATCCTGTCCCGGCTTACATTGATACCCGTTAAACCTGGCGTAAATAAATTTTGGGGCGATTCCCC
>DVEE01000238.1 GCA_015295885.1 Leptolyngbyaceae cyanobacterium M65_K2018_010 | reverse complement strand
AGCCATAGGAATGATCTGGGAGGGTCGGGGCAGCCGGGTCAGGGTTGGGGCTTGTTAATTAGCCCTCCCTTAAGCCTAATCCCTGTTATTCAGATTTGCCGACCCCTGCCTAGAACGCCGGTACAGCAACCCGGTTTCTCGATCAGAATGTAGGCCATGTCCTTAAAACAGCGACCCAGGAACCGGGTTCCTAGCCCTAGGGTCCCGATGCTCTAGGAGATGCCTGAACAGGTCGATTTTTGACTTCCACCGAAGTTGAGCTCAGGTTAGGCTAGGGAGAAAGCAAGGAATGGCCAATCGAGCCAGGGAGGGGGTATGGGTAAACGCAAATCCGCTGCAGGGGAAGGGGAGGGTGCTCCGGCTTCAAGGCCGGGCCATCGCACTGTATACCGCGAATTTGGGCCAGCGGACCCGTTGGCCAGAGCAGTCCCTGATCGGCCCGCCAGTCAACAACAGTTGCGGCTTTCAGCACCGGCCTGATACCCTCAGCACCCTGGCTAAACAGATGAAGGCCCACTGTGGTAGCGGTGGTACCGCTAAGGAGGACACCATTGAAATCCAGGGAGACCACGCTCAAAAGCTGGTGGATTGGCTCTCGGCCCAGGGGTATGGCGTTAAACGCAGTGGTGGGTAGGAAATCTTCCTACTAGGGCGGATCGCTGGCTGGGCGAAGATGGGCGGGTCGCCAACCCTCGTACTCTTTTTGGGGCGCCCGGGCCACCACCAGGCAATCATCGGGGACATCCTTGGTGACTACGGTGCCAGCGCCAATAGTAACCTCAGCCCCGATCGTAATCGGCGCTACCAACACGCTATTGGCGCCGGTTTTGGTACCCCTGCCGATCACCGTGGGGTATTTGTGATAGCCGTCGTAGTTGGCGGTAATGGTGCCGGCCCCTACATTCACCTGGTCGCCCAGGGTGGCATTGCCCAGGTAGGTGAGATGGGCGGCATTGGTGCCATGGCCCAGGCTAGATTGCTTAATTTCTACAAAGTTGCCAATGCGGCAATTCTCCCCAACCACGGCTTGCCGACGCAGGTGGGCATAGGGGCCGACGGTGGATCCAGAGTTCACGGTACTGTCTGTTATTACAGAGTAGGTAATCGTTGTGTTGGCGCCGATCCGGCTATTTTCAATCATGGTGCCGGGGCCAATGCGACTACCCGTACCGATTACGGTTTTGCCCCGCAGGTGGGTTTGTGGTTCAATCACCACATCGGGCTCGATGTGAACTGTAGTATCGATGGTAATGCTATCGGGGTCGATCAGGGTGACCCCCGCCGTCATCCATTGATCTTTGATGCGGTCTTGCAGAATCGCGTAGGCCTCGGCCAGTTGCTGACGACTGTTAATGCCAAAGATTTCCTGGCTATCCTCCACATCCACAGCCATGGCGGGGGGTAATTGTTTAACCACATCGGTGAGGTAGTATTCCTGCTGGTCATTGTCGGCCTGCAA
>DVEE01000480.1 GCA_015295885.1 Leptolyngbyaceae cyanobacterium M65_K2018_010 | reverse complement strand
GTGGTTTCCTTTGGAAGGGTGCCCCGAAGGGGCGGGGTGGTCTCCTCTGGAGGGGTACGCCAAAGGCAAGGGGTGGTTTTACTGCTCATACACCTCTAATTAGCAGAATCACATCGTAGCGGTGGTGGCTGCTGGCGGTGTTGATGCGGAACTGGTTGACCACCTCGAAGTCGTTCTTGCACCAGTCCGTGATGTTGACCAGGGTATAGAAAAGGGGCGTACCGTCGTCGCGCTCAAAGCTGTTGCACTCCCGCAAGTGTCGGGCGTTAGCGAAGACATCCGGGGTGACAATCGACTCCAACAGTCGAGAAAACTCGCTGTCGGTCAGCTGGACGCGGTTGAGCGCCTCGAACTTGTCGCGAAAGTTCTGCTCCAGCGCGGCGTGATCGCGGATATCGGGGCGGTAGGTGTATTTGAGATCGCCCAGTTTTTCGAGCAGGGTCTGTTCGATTTCTTGCCCAGTCATTGATCATTCTCTGCGGCTACGTTAGCTATAGACTGCCATTTGCCCAGTTCCACAGATTCTCAGATGGCTTGTTCTTCGGCATCTAAGGGGCTATGGTTTAATCTCCGACAAGACTGGGAGTCGGAAAGATGGGTGCAAGGGACGAAAGTTAGGTCTCTCTCAATTTTGCCCAGCCGAAACCAAAAATCCGGAAAGATGCTCTGTAGATTTACGGTACGCCGGGGGCCGTAGCCCCACCGAGCCAGGTGGGTCTAACCGCTGAAACGCCTGGCAACCGACTTTTTTTTTGGGATTTACCGCACCATTCATAAGCAATGCTTTAGCAAAATAAATAAACACTAAAGCGTTTATTATGAATGAGAGGGCATTGATTGAATTTGTCGAGATGTTTATTGAATTCGTCGAAGTGTTGATTGATTTCATCCTCCCATTCATAAGCAATGCTTAAGCAAAATAAATAAACACTAAAGCGTTTATTATGAATGGGAAGGCGTTTATTGAATTCGTCGAGACGTTGATTGAATTCATCGCCCCACTCATAAGCAATACTTAAGCAAAATAAATGATCGCAAAAGTATTTATTATGAATGCCCCCTTTTTTAGGAAATTTGCCCGCTTTTTTGCCACCAACGCCCGTCTTTTTGGCGGCAATGCCGGGCTCAATTTAGCTTGCCCCCGCACAACTACCGAAGCCGTTGACGACAAAAGTACTTCGCTCATCCCGCAGTATTATCAGTCTCACGGCAAGAGAACCTGTGCCATTTTGAAAGTGTCGATTTCGATCAGGTGCATCCTATGCCGAGACAAAAACGTAGTTCCATCGCCTTGGAAAAAGCCGAACGGCGCGCCGCCGCGCTCAAGTCCATCAACCCCGGTCTGGATTTGGGGGGTGGCCTCACCCTGGATAGCTACCAGCTGGAAATTGAGCAGTTGCGGGCTCAGCTCAACACCTACAACGAATCCCTATCCTTTGTGGATCGGGCCCTGAGTACGGTGCGGGATACGGAAAAGCAGATTGGCGCCCTTTCGGAGCGGATGCTGATTGCGGTGGCCGCCCGCTACGGCAAGGATAGCTATG
Organism: Leptolyngbyaceae cyanobacterium M65_K2018_010; assembly: GCA_015295885.1. GTDB lineage: Bacteria > Cyanobacteriota > Cyanobacteriia > Phormidesmidales > Phormidesmidaceae > Nodosilinea. The sequence goes on along the minus strand of DVEE01000480.1, from coordinate 18,301 downwards.
AGTACGAAATGGCCGGTGGCATTCGCAAGAGTGAGCGCAAGCGCCCCACCCGCCGAGCTAGCAAGGCGGCCTAGACCCCTCTGTTCCCGGATGACTCTGCCCCCCGGTAGGTTTGACCTACTGGGGGGGTTGCGTTTGGGGAAACGGAATGATGGCCTTGGGTAACCCGCACCTTGGATGCTAGCGGCTCCTTTGGGAAGACACCGATTCTGTCGGTCGAGCCGCCTGGAGGGGGGCATCTGAGAATCTGGGTTTCTGTACCGATGCTCTTGGCCTTAAGCGTGGCTCCCATGCCAGGCGGCGGCCCGCTGCTGGATCTCCTCCAGTTCCTCCCCAGCCATCCGATCCAGGTTTTTCAGGATGAAGCTCATCCGCCCCTGGCGTTGCAACTTCTGGCGGTGACGATGGAGGAAATCCCAATAGAAAAAGTTAAAGGGGCAGGCCTGCTCACCAGTGCGGGTCTTGGGGTTGTAGCGGCAGCCCTGGCAATAGTCGCTCATGCGATTGACGTAATTGGCCGAGGCGGCGTAGGGCTTGGAGGCCAGCCGCCCACCGTCGGCAAACAACCCCATGCCCAGCACGTTGGTCTGCATCACCCAGTCGTAGGCATCGATAAAGACGGCGTGGAACCAGTTTTCCACCGCCTGGGGGTTGAATCCCGCAATCAGGGCAAAGTTGCTGAGAATCATCAGCCGTTGAATGTGGTGGGCATAGCCCGTGCGCTGAATCTGGTCAATCACCTGGTGCAGGCAGTTCATCTCCACCGCGCCAGTCCAGAAAAACTCCGGTAGGGGATGGTGGTGGTCAAACCAGTTGTGCTGGGCATAGCCAGGCCCAAAGTAGCTGTACAGGCCCCGCATATACTCGCGCCACCCCAGCACCTGGCGAATAAAGCCCTCGACGCTGTTCAGGGGTAGGGACTGCTGATAGTAGGCGGCCTCCACCCGCTGAATCACCTCCAGGGGGTGCAACAATCCCAGGTTCAGGTAGGGCGACAGGAGAGCGTGCCACATCGTATCTTCGCCGCTGACCATGGCGTCCTGGTAGGGACCAAAGGTGGGCAGTCGTTCGGCCATGAAGGTGTCTAGCACTGCTAGGGCCTGGGCCCGAGTCACCGCCCAGCGAAAGGGGGTCGCCTGCCCAAAGGTAGGGATCTCAAGACCCTCCACTTTTTCGATCACCGCCTGGGTGATGGCATCGGGGGCAAACCAGCGCGGGCGGGGGGGGTGAATCTGCCCCTTGGGTGGCTGGCGGTTTTCTTTATCGTAGTTCCACTGGCCGCCCTCTGGTTCGCCGTCGGCCATGAGTACCTGCAGGCGTTTGCGGCCCTCTCGGTAAAAGCTTTCCATCAGCAGGCCGCGGCGGTTACTGGCCCAGGTGTTAAAGGCCGCCGTGCTCCAGAGAAAGTGGTTATTCTCCAGGAGGGTGACCTGACAGGGTAGGTCTAGACTCTGGAGCCATTCGGTAAAGGGATGGTCAATAGGATCCATCAGTCGCAGTTCGTGGATGTCGTAGGCCTGGATCCAGGCCAACAAACTGGCGGCTGTATCCTGGCTGAGCGTGTAGGTGACGGACCACCCCGCCTGCTCCAGCTCCTGGGCAAAATGGCGCATGGCCGACCACACCAGCACCAGCTTTTGGCGGTGGTAGGGGCGATCGCGGGCCAATTGCTCCGACTCCAGCAATAGCACCGGCGTTTCCGGGCGCTGATCGGCACAACTGGCCAGGGCGGCCTGCTCGGCCCACAGTTGATGGCCCAAAACCCATACCCCTACGGTCATCGCCCCGGATCTCCTACGGTACCTGCCCTATTGTGACGCGATGGTGACCCGTTGGGTGGGCGATCCGGGAGGCTAGTCTTCTACCCGATAGCCAAAGTCCTCCAGGCGGCGGCGGGATTGCCGCCACTTAGGCACCACCTTGACAAACAGTTCCAGGTAAACCTGCCCCATCACCAGCTTTTGAATGTGTTGGCGGGCCTCGGAGCCAATGGTTTTTAACATGCTGCCCTGTTTGCCGATCAGAATGCCCTTTTGGGAGTCCCGCTCGACGTGGATTGTGGCCAGAATGCGGGTGATCGAGTCCCCCTCCTCGACCCGATCAATGGCGATGGCCACGGAGTGGGGCACCTCTTCCCGGGTATGCTGCAAAATTTGCTCGCGAATTAGTTCTGCCATGATGAACCGCTCCGGTTGGTCGGTCACCAGGTCCGGGGGATAGTAGTAGGGACCGGGGTCCAGGTGGTCTATCAGAACCTGCAAAAGGGTGTCGAGGTGATCCTCCTGCAGGGCGGAAAATTTCACCAGGGGCCAACCGTGGGCCTCGGCCATAGCCTGGTAACTGGCGGCAATTTCGCCGCCATCCTGGGGTTGTTGGTCAATTTTGTTCATCCCCAAAATCACCGGCACGGGGCTTTGGGCCAGCAGTTCTGCCACATAGGCGTCGCCCCGCCCTGCCGCCCCACTGCCGTCCACCACAAACAGGGTGACATCCACGGCATCAATGGCCAGGCGAGCGTTTTTAACCAGAATTTTGCCCAGCTCATGGTGGGGTTTGTGGATGCCGGGGGTATCGACAAAAATAATCTGGGCCTGGTCCGTGGTTAAAATGCCCCGCAGACGGTTGCGGGTGGTTTGGGCGGTGGGGGAGGTAATCGCCACCTTTTGGCCCACCAGGGCATTCATCAGGGTTGACTTGCCCACATTGGGCCGCCCCACAATGCCCACAAACCCCGACTTAAACCCCGGCGGTGGGGTGGGAATAGCGCTCAGGCCCAGGGGATCGAAGCTATCGGCCATGGCTAATTGCCCGTAACATGCACCACCACTTCCCGCACCGCCCCCCGGGCCCGATGCTCCCACAGGTAGAGCCCCTGCCAGGTGCCCAGGGCTAACCGTCCCGCCATCACGGGAATGGTTTCCGAGGTGTGGGTCAGCACGGTGCGAATGTGGGCGGGCATATCATCCGGTCCTTCGGTGCTGTGGCGGTAGGGGGCCGCTTCCGGCACCAGCCGGGCCAGAAAGGTTTCTAAATCCACCAGCACGTCGGGGTCAGCGTTTTCTTGGATGATCAGGCTGGCCGAGGTATGACGCAAAAATACCGTGCAGAGGCCGGTGTGGATGCCCGACTCGCGAACCACCGCCTCTACCTGGGGGGTAAAGCGCTGCAGAGATTTGCCCTGCGATCGCAGGGTCAGCAGCCGTTGGTAATGGCGGGTAACCACCGCTTCAGCGGTCATAGACAGGGCCTCCTCTGCAACTATTTACCTAGCTTTACCTTGTATCGGCCTCCCCTGTCTAGAAGCCAGGGCTGGCCGCTGGACCCCAGGGGGGTGATACCCGCTCAGGAGGCTAAATCAGACAGGTGAGGTCGCCGGTTTTCTGACTGAACAGCAAGTTTTCCCGATAGTCTACGGGGCAGTCAATCACCGCCGGCACGTCGTCATCCAGGGCGGTTTTCAGGGTCGGCACCAGGTCCTCCGTAGACTCTACCCGATAGCCCTTCAGGCCCATGCTCTCCGCCAGTTTGACAAAGTCTGGATTCGAGAAGTGGATGAAAGAAGATTCCCCGTAGTAGTTCATCTGCTTCCACTCAATCAGACCGTAGCCACCGTCGTTAAAGATGATGGTGACAAAGGGAGTACCAATGCGTAGGGCCGTTTCCAACTCCTGGCAGTTCATCATAAAGCCGCCGTCGCCGGTAGCGGCTACCACCTTGCGGTTGGGATGCACCAGCTTAGCCGCCAGCGCTCCGGGGATGGCAATCCCCATCGCCGCAAAGCCGTTGGAAATCAGGCAGGTGTTGGGTCGCAGGCAGTGGTAGTTGCGGGCAATCCACATTTTGTGGGCTCCCACGTCAGAGATTACGATGTCCTCTGGACCCAGCACCTGGCGCAGGTCGTAGATGAGTTTCTGGGGCTTGACCGGAAAGCCGTAGTCGTCGGCATACTGTTCGTAGTCGGCGCGAATATCCTCCCGCACCTTGAGGGCCGGGGGTTGGGGGCGACCCTGGCGCTTCACCCGATTCAAAATTTCATGGAGTGAGTCGGAAATGTCCCCAATGACTTCCACCTTGGGAATGTAGCTGCTATCCACTTCCGCGTGGGTGAGGTTGATATGGAGAATCGGCAGCTTGCCATCGGGGTTCCAGCGTTTGGGCGAATATTCAATCAGGTCGTAGCCCACGGCAATAATCAAATCCGCCGTTTCCATGGCGCAGGTAATATAATCGCGCTGCTGCAGGCCAAAGGTCCACAGGGCCAGGGGATGGGTATAGGGAATCACCCCTTTGCCCATGAAAGTATTGGCCACGGGAATATTCAGCTGGGTGGCAAATTCAGTCAAGGCTTCGCTGGCGCGCCCTCGGATCGCCCCGTTACCGACCAGAATCATGGGGTTAGTGGCCTGGGAAATTGCCACCGCCGCCTGCTGAATGCTCTGCATCGAGGCGTAGATCTTCTCCTGACTATCCCGGCGCAGCGGTGCTCCCTGCACGTCCATCTCGGCAATGTTTTCCGGCAGGTCGATGTGAACCGCCCCCGGTTTTTCCGTTTGGGCAATCTTAAAGGCCTTGCGGACAATTTCCGGAGTGTTGCTGGGCCGGACAATTTGGGCATTCCACTTGGTCACCGGGGCAAACATGGCCACCAGATCCAGGTACTGGTGGGATTCAATGTGCATGCGATCGGTGCCCACCTGGCCGGTAATGGCCACCAGCGGCGCCCGGTCCAGGTAGGCATCGGCGACCCCGGTCATCAGGTTGGTGGCTCCGGGCCCTAGCGTTGACAAACACACCCCGGCCTTCCCCGTCAGCCGTCCGTAGACATCGGCCATAAAGGCGGCTCCCTGCTCGTGGCGGGTGGTAATAAACTGAATGGAGGATCGCCGCAGGGCCTGCAGCAGTTGTAGGTTTTCTTCCCCCGGCAAGCCAAAAATATACTCGACGCCTTCATTTTCAAGGCACTGCACTAGCAACTCAGCCGTATTCATAACCCCTCATGTTCTGGTTTGGATAATGGGCAAATAGGTGGTAGGGGGGTGAATTACTTCACCCAAACGGTTTTGACGTTAACAAATTCAAGGATTCCCTCCCGGCCTAGCTCTCGGCCATAGCCCGATCGCTTGATGCCGCCAAAGGGCAGGCGGGGGTCAGATTTGACTAACCCGTTGATAAAGACAGCCCCCGCCTCTAAGTCCTGAATCATGCGCTCTTGCTCGGCCGGATCCTGGCTCCAACCGCTGGCCCCCAACCCCAGGGGGGTCGAGTTAGCCAGTTGAATGGCTTGTTCCAGGCTGGCTACCCGAAACACCAGGGCCACCGGGCCAAAAAATTCCTCCTGATCCGCCGGTGTGCCGGGGGGAATCTGGGTCAGAATGGTCGGCGGAAACCAGTTTCCCCCCTGCAGGGCAGCGGGCAGTTGGGCCTTGAGGGCCGCTATATCACCGCCGATCAGGGCCTTGGCCCCCTGGGCTAGACAGGCGTGAACCTGCTGTTCCAACTCCACGACAATGGAGGGGGTGGCCAGGGGGCCAACGGTGACCTCGGGAAGCATGGGATCACCCACCTGCAGCGCCGCAAACCTATCCCTCAGCCCTACTTCAAAGGCCTCGGCAATCGCCTCATGGACAATAAATCGCTTGGCGGCAATGCAGGACTGGCCATTGTTGAGCATGCGGGCGGTGGCAGCGGTGGCGATCGCGGTTTCTAAATCCGCACTGGGCATGACAATGAACGGGTCAGTGCCCCCCAGTTCCAGTACGGTTTTCTTGATCTGGCGGCCACAGGCGGCGGCCAAACTGGCCCCCGCCGGTTCGCTGCCGGTCAGGGTAGCGGCCTGGATGCGATCGTCCGCCACCAGATCGGCAATCCGGCCAGCGCCTATCAGCAGGGTTTGAAAGGCCCCGTCGGGTAACCCCGCCTTGTGAAATACTTCCTCAATGGCCAGGGCGCACTGGGGTACATTGGAGGCGTGCTTTAACAGGCCCACATTGCCAGCCATGAGGGCGGGGGCGGCAAAGCGAAACACCTGCCAGAAGGGGAAATTCCAGGGCATGACCGCCAGAATGCAACCCAGGGGCTGGTAGCGCACAAAGCTGCGGCTAGCGTCGGTACGGGCCGGTACATCGGCCAAAAACTCGGCTCCCTGGTCCGCATAGAAGCGACAAACCCAGGCACTCTTTTCCACCTCTGCGATCGCGGCAGCCAGGGGCTTCCCCATTTCCAAGGTCATCAACTGGCCATAGGCCTGCTTATTGTTTTCCAAAACCCTAGCCGCCTCATGGAGCCAGGCGGCCCGTTGGCTCAGGGTAGTTTGGCGATAGTGCGCCAAGACCTGGGTGGCCTTGGCGAGTTTCTCCTCCAGGGCCGCATCGGTGAGTTCTTCAAAAACCTGAACCGTCGCTCCCGTCGCTGGATTGATAGTGGCAATTCCCATTATTCGACCTCCCATGAAGTGTATTGAGGTCGGCAACCCCTAGCTGAAACTTTCCCAGGCATTCCTGTCTAAGGTTAAGCCCATCAAGACCCTGCAGGTTGACCGGAAGGGCTTGATCAGGTTCGCGCCAAGGGCCCTAAACCTCACCGCCCGACCCAGAAAGTTCAGCGTTTAGCCGTCAACCCCTCATCCCTAGCCCGTTGAACTGTGTCTGAAAACACAGAAACCTACTCATTCATCCTATATCGCTTAACCCCTGGCTCGTGTTAAGTAACGATGACTGAAATGAACCCAAAACCACCCCCACCCCCCTGTTGGAGTCCCCTGATCAAGGGCTAGAACCCTTGTCCGTCAGGGCATGGCAGAAAACCCCTGGGGTTTGATCCGCATCTCCGGCGACCAAAACTCCCAAACATCAGTTTTCCAGGGGTCGGCCCCCTGGGGTGATTGGTTTTTCTGATGGCTGGCCCCTATGGGGCGATCAGTTGGGCGGCCATCAGAGCGGTGGCCTGCTCAGGGTTCAGGGGAGGCGAGAAAAAGTAGCCCTGGCCCTGGCGGCAGCCCATTTCCAGCAACAGATCGATTTGTCTCTGGGTTTCAATGCCCTCGGCCACCAGGGTCATCCCCAGTTTTTGCCCCAGGGCAATGATGGTATGCACAATCTCACGATCATCCTGGCTTTGATCCATACGACCGACAAAGGACTGATCAACTTTCAAGGTGTCGGTGGGAAAACGGTGTAAATAGCTCAGGGAAGAATAACCGGTGCCAAAGTCATCAATGGCGAGCTGCAACCCTAACCCCTTGAGTTGGTGCATGAGCTGGCGAGCCGCCTCGACATTGCGCATGATCATGCTCTCGGTAATTTCCAGTTGAATCTGTTGGCCCGCAACGCCCAACTCTTCCAGGCAACGGGCAAACTGCTGCACCAGGTCGGTCTGGTGAAACTGCCGCCGGGAAAGGTTGATACTCATTTTTAGATTGAGGTGGGGGTATTGCTCCTGCCACACTTTCAGTTGGCGACTGGCCTCTTGAAAAATCCACTGCCCCAGGTTAATAATCAGCCCAGTTTCTTCGGCCACCTGAATAAATTGCCCTGGCGCCACAAACCCTTCACCGGGGCGATACCAACGCACCAGAGCCTCAAAGCCAATCAAGTGACCCTGGTAAAGATTCACAATCGGCTGGTAGTGAAGCAGAAACTCCTGGTTCTCAAAGGCGTTCAACAGGTGACTTTCTAACTCCAGGCGCCGTACCGCCTCCTCCCGCATGGTGACGGCAAACACTTCGTAGCGATCCTCGTTGAGAGCCTTAGCCCGATACATAGCCGTGTGGGCATCCCGCAGTAACTCCTCCGGTTGGGGGGGGTGCTGGTCATCCCGGGCAATCGCCATACCCATGCTGCAGGTAATCGATAGGCGCTGTTTGGCAATGGCAATGGGGGCGGCCAGTTCTTCCTGGACGCGATTTAGGAGTTGATCCACCTGGGATTGATCGTTGTTAGGTAACAGAAAAGCAAATTCATCCCCGCCTACCCGGGCCAGTTGGGCAGACTCCGGCAAGACCTGTAAGAGCCGCTTGGCCATGGTTTGCAACACCCGATCACCGACGGTATGGCCAAAGGACTGATTAATCAGCTTGAACCGGTCAATGTCTAGAAACACCACCGTGAGAGGAGGGTGAAGCTCGGAGCGGCGCTGCAGTTGCAGTTCCCGTTGAATGTGCAACAAAAAAATCTCTCGCCCTGGCAACAGGGTTAATTGGTCATAACTGGTGCGGTAAAGGGCCTTTTGGGCCACTACTAAACCCACCGCTAAAAGGAACCCGGCCATGGGTTCGATGGTGGGAATCCACCAGAGCTGGCCCAGGGCTACCCCCCCCATCCCCCAGATGCCCAACAGCACCAGGCTGACCCCCAGCACCAGCACCACCGGTCGGCGGATTCTCCACCCCAGGCCGCTGCCCAGCAAAACCACTGCCAGCAACCAAAGAAATTCGCCCCATTGGGGTAAAAAGCGATAGAGAACTCGCTCACCGGCGATCGCATCTAGCAGTTGGCTAATGCTCTGGGCATGGACTTCCACCCCAGACATCATGAACCGACTGGATTGATCTCGGCTGTAGGGGGTAAAAAACTCATCCTTGAGGCTAGAGGCCGTCGAGCCAATTAATACCACCTTGCCTTCCACCCAATTGGCTGGCAACACCCCGGACAGGACCTGAGCCACGGTAATTTTCTGGGCCGGGGCATAGGGGGTCCGGTAGCGCTTGAGAATTTGATAGCCCCGGTGATCAATCTTGGCGTAGCCGCCATCTCCTGCCATCAGGGCCGGGAAGGCCGTATCGCCAATCAGCAGCCGATCCTCTTCCGGGTCCACCTGAAAGGTGAGCTCGGGGTGATAGGCCAGCACCACCCGTAGCGGGAAGGAATAGTAGGGATTGGTCGGGCTGCCCACAAACAGAAGGTTGCGACGCAGTACCCCATCGGGATCCAGAGCTAAATCATTAAAACCCACCTGGTCCTGGGGCCACTCCGGTGGGGCCGGCACCTCACCGCCATCGGGTTGGCTGCCCGCATTCATAATGCCGATCAGATTAGCCGCCTGAAACTCTTGGGCCAGAGCTTCCCGGCCCGGTGAGTGGGGCGTACTGCGATAGAGGTCCAAGCCAATCACGGCGGGATTGTAGCGCTGGAGCGTGGCAATAATATCGGCCACCCGCTGATCCGATAGGGGCCAACCGTAGGTCGTCAGATCTTCTTCCGTAATCTCCACCAGCAGCAGTCGGTCGTCGGGGGGCTGGTGGGGCTGTACCCGGGTCCAAAAATCCAGGTTAGTGGCCTCAAGGTGCTGAAACAGACCCAACCGCTTACCGGTTCCCACCAAGGTGAGAGCCAAGAGACTGGAAACCAAAATTGCCCGACTGCCAAAGTTCAGGTGCTTGGTCAGTTGGGTTGCCAGCAGTTGAACCCGAGACCTCCAAGACCGGGCCTGGAAGTGAACCATAGATTGAATGAGGGAGCGGTAGACGTTGAGATGACAAGCAGCGGCTCAAAGTCCCTGAATACTGATTTATACAGAGGATTTTTGTCATCTCCGGAAGCAATGGGGCGTCGCTTCAAAATCTGGCTTGGGTTGATCTAACCTAGGTGATCGGCAGGCGGGGGCTAGGGGGCGGTCACTGCCGACCCGGGATAGGGGGGGAAACGACGATTGTCTCAGCGGCAACCCACCAGAACACCGGGCTCAGCACTGGGGAACCCATCAACCGCTGGCGGTATAGGGAGTTACCCCTTACCTTGACCCCAAGGTTGGGCAGCCGTTCACCGGATGGGGCGGTTTTAGGTCTAGCAGGCTCGGCCTGACCAACCCGCCCAGAGACCCATGCCTAACCAGGGGCACAGCTACCTAGCCCCATTAAGCCACATCTCCGGGAAAGGTTGCCCAGTGGGTACCACCCCCCCGTCGCTGACCAGGAAACTCATCTCGATGGCGTTGCGCCTGGCTAGCGGACTGAGGAGTCGGCGTATAAAGAAGCACTAGGCTTAGCAAGCTTAAACTAACCAGCGAGAGAATGCCACTGGGTAAAATGAAGAGTCTGATCAGTGTAGCTTTCATAGCTAAAATGAGCTGATAGGCCAATGGGGTTAATGTCTGAGGGTGAGGGGAAGTAGCCGACAGCGACTCGTCCCTGATCAGGGGCTTATCCCTATCCTTTCATTGGCCTAGTAATAATTGGCACTCAGGGGCGATTCTTTTACGCAAGCTTTATTCAGATATAAAGCTCGATGGTGGGAGTGGGTAAGGCGCAGTCAATGGGGGGTGGCGCTGGTTGGGCTGGGGAATTTAGCGAAATTGCCCCAATCTATCCCTAGCTGACCTTAAAAACTTGTTAAGGCTGGCTTCTTCCCGGGAAGAGCCGGATATGCTTAAGCCAAGATACCTCCTAACTGCGTCTCCAGCCTCGCCTGACCCCTCTGTTGGTGTCGTTTCAGCGAGGCTGCTACTTTTTTAGAGTTTGCTTTGTGCCCCTGGGCTCCGGTAAGAAAGACAAATGGGCACAAAAAAGCGCCTCCCAAGGGCGCTTTGTAGGGCTTAGGGGTAGCTGGCAACCAACGAGCCTACTTGTTGGGTTGGGGAGTCATCCGCAGGTAGGGCTTGATTTCGGTCACCCCCTTGGGGAATCGCTGCCGTGCTTCCTCCGTAGGAATCGTGGGCGCCACCACCACGTCATCGCCATCTTTCCAGTCTACCGGGGTGGCCACACTGTAGTTGTCGGTGAGTTGCAGAGAGTCAATCACCCGCAAAATTTCCGCAAAGTTACGGCCGGTGCTGGGGGGGTAGGTAATCGTCAGGCGCAACTTTTTGTTGGGATCGATGACAAATACGCTACGCACGGTGACCTTGGCGTTGGCGTTAGGGTGAATCATGCCGTAGAGGTCAGACACCTTTTTGTCGGCATCAGCCAGGATGGGGTAGTTTACGGTGACTCCCTGGGTTTCGTTGATGTCGCTAATCCAACCCTGGTGACTGTCGGCATCATCGACACTGAGGGCAATCACCTTGACACCGCGCTTGTCAAACTCGGGCTTGAGCTTGGCCACGCTGCCCAGTTCAGTGGTGCAAACGGGGGTGTAATCCGCGGGGTGCGAGAAGAGAACCACCCAGCTATCCCCCGCCCAGTCGTAAAAGTTAATTTCCCCCTCGCTGGATTGCTGGGTAAAGTTAGGAACCTGATCGCCGAGTTGAAGCGTCATTTCAATCCTCCAAAAAACTCAACAAAACCTTTCAATCGGATGCAAGGCTGACGCAAAATACTGTCTCCTCTATTTTTGCATAAACCCCGGTATTCCGGTCGGAGTTTAGAGGATTCTCTTAAGGATTATGGACTGGGCGGGGCAACCGCTGGGGAGAGCCAAAAAAATCGGGCGTGAACGGGGCCCATCGGGGCTAGGGAGCATCCGCACCGCTGGGCGAGCAGGGGACCCGCGGAAGACTCCTGAATAGACGGGCTGGGTGAATGGGACCGGCTGTCCGAATCCGTCTAGCTATCCCGCCGGTGGCTGCATGGGAGCCGGTTTAGGGGATAGGGATGGACTCAAGCAGTTGATGGATCAAATCCAGAGCCCGGGCGTTGCCGACGGGAATTAACCGATGGGGCAGCACGTAGGGGGCGAGGGCTTTGGCGTCATCGGGAAGGGCATAGTTGCGCCCTTCCACATAGGCTAGGGCCTGAATAGCACGGTAAAAGGCCACCGCTCCCCTGGGGCTGACTCCCAGGGTGATGTCTGGGTGGGTGCGGGTGGCTCTCACTAGGTCCAGCAGATATTGCTGCAAGGAGGACTCTAGGTGTACCTGGCCGCACTGTTGCCGCAGGGATAGGATCTCAGCCAGGGTGATACAGGGCGGCCCGGGCTGCAGCGAGGGTCCTGCCCCCAGGCGCTGGAGCATGCCCAACTCTTCGGCTTCCGTAGGGTAGCCCAGGCTGAAGGAGAGGGCAAACCGATCCATTTGGGCTTCGGGCAGGGGAAAGGTGCCCTGGTATTCCACTGGGTTTTGGGTGGCAATGACAAAAAAAGGATCGGGCACCGGCCGCGACACCCCATCGGTGGTCACCTGGTGTTCTTCCATCACCTCTAAGAGAGCGGATTGGGTGCGTGGGGTGGCTCGGTTGATTTCGTCGGCCAGCAGAATATTGGCAAATACCGGCCCAGGCATGAACTGAAACTCCCCACTGCTGGGATTCCAAATATTGGTGCCGGTAATGTCGGTAGGGAGTAGGTCAGGAGTACATTGAAGGCGCTGAAACCGGCCATCAATGCAGCGAGCCAGGGACTTAGCTAGTAGGGTTTTGCCAACCCCAGGGACATCTTCTAAAAGGGCATGGCCCCCCGAGAACAGCGCCACCAGCACCAGGCGAATGGCCTCGGATTTCCCGACGATGGTTTGGTTGAGGTTTTCAATGAGCGTTTCAATCCGTTCCCGCATGCCCTTGGCTCTTGAGAATTTAGGCCTATGATGCCCGGTTTAGTAGAAATTGCCCACTGGCGCCCTGGATAGCAAAGCTAGAGCAGTCTGGCAATCCCGTTGAATTTGGCCCCGGAGTTGTTCTAGACCCTCGAACTTTTGCTGGGGGCGCAGGTAACGATGGAGCAATACTTGCAGGGTCTGACCGTAGAGATCCCCCGACCAATGGAGAAGGTGTACTTCCACCGTGGGCGTGAGGCCATTCACCGTCGGTCTGAGGCCAAGGTTCATCACCCCGGGCAGACTTTGGTCGGGCAGGGGGGGTGCCCCCTGCACCCAGACACTGTAAACCCCCTCGCAGGGCAAAAATTTATCCGCTGGCAAACTCAGGTTGGCGGTAGGGAAGCCCAGCTTGCGCCCCAGTTGTTGACCCTGTACGACCCGCCCCGTTAAGGCATAGGGCCGACCCAGCAGGGCCCCTGCCGTGGCTAGATCGGCCTGGGTCAGGGCGGTTCGGATGCGGGAACTGCTGATGCGATCTTCCCCTAGGCTAATCAGGGGGGCAATCTCAACCTCGATGCCGTAGGGCTGAGCCAGGGCTCTGAGGTCCTCTACGCTACCCTGGCGATTTTTGCCAAAGCAAAAGTCCTTGCCGACACTAATACGTTGCGCCCGCAGTTGCTTAACCAATAGGGTTTCGACGAATTCTTGGGGTGAGAGGTGGGCCAGTTTCTGATTGAAGGGCAGCAACACCAGTTGACCAATGCCTAGACGGCTAATGTGGGCGGCTTTTTCAGCCAGGGGGGTGAGCAGAGGGCGAGACTGACCGGAGAAAAATTCCTGGGGGTGGGGAAAAAAGGTCAGCACCGTGGGTATGGGGGTTGGGGAAGACGACCGGAAGGGAGCGGCGGGGCCTAGGTCCAGGTCGACCTGATCGGGGCTGAGAGCAAGGCGATGACTGAGGCCCCGTAAAGGAACGGTCGGTGGACCAGGGGTGTGGCAGGACCTAGGGGCGGCTAGGGCGTCATGGTCCCAAGTAGAGGGAGAGAGGGGGGCGACCCTGGCAGGGGAGGCCCCATCGGGTAAGACCTGACGGATAACGGCCTGGTGACCAAGGTGCACACCATCAAAGTTCCCCAGGGCGATCGCCGTTGGGGTCATGGCCGTCGTCAATGAAGAGGTTATCCACACCCTTCACATTTTGACACATTCCCAGGACAGCCCTAGGGCCTGTGAACGAAGGTGGATTGGGAGGCCGCCCTTAAATCCAGAACCATCCCCTCTTGAGCCACCACACTCGGGGCAAACGCCGCCCGACTATCCGCCGCCACCTGGTCCATAAAGTGGTCATTGTGGGAGGGGTCGTGGTGGAAAATGACCAGGGTTTTAACCTCGGCCGCCTGGGCAATTTTCACCGCTTCCTGCCAGGTCGAGTGGCCCCAGCCCACTTTGCTGGCCTTAGCATCGTAGTACTCAGCATCGGTATAGGTGGCATCGTAGATCATGACGTCGGCCTGGCGGGCCAGCCACAGGACGTTTTCATCCAGGCGATCGGGAAAATGCTCGGTGTCGGTGATGTAGGCGGCCGCCTTACCCTGGTAGGTGACCCGATAGCCGATGGCTTCACCGGGGTGGTTGAGCAGGGCATTTTCCACGCTGATATCGCCGATCGTAATGGTTTCGCCAATTTCAAGATCGCAGAACTTTAGATCAGCCCCCATCACCTGGAGGGGGACGGGAAAGTTGGGATGCAGCATTTGGTCGTTGAGGCGCTGCTCGATGGTGGACCCGTTCGGCGCGATCGCGCCGTAGATGTTGAACCGATTCCCCTTGACAAAGGCCGGAATAAAAAAGGGAAACCCCTGGATGTGGTCCCAGTGGGAATGGGTGAAAAAGAGACTGGCCTCTAGGGGCATTTCAGCCAGTAGGGAAACTCCCAGTTCTCGCAGGCCCGTGCCGCCGTCAAAAATCAGCCGTTGGCCACCGACCAGCATTTCTACGCAGGAGGTGTTACCGCCATAGCGAACCGTACTCGAGCCCGGACAGGCAATACTGCCCCGGACTCCCCAAAATTTAATTAAAAACCCTTGGTTCAGCGCGGCCATGAAACTTTGCACACTACACTGAGCAGAAAAAACAGCGGTTGTTCCCTCCGGGAGCGACCCATTCAAGATGCTTCCCATAGTAATGAAGTTTCTACCCCATGGGCAGATAATTGCCCCCCTGCCCCCAGGGCAGCCAAGGGTCGTTCCACCCCAGACCCTAGGGCGAGTTCAAATCCTGGAGCAGAACCATCCTTCGATGCTTCAGCGGAATGGCTGGGGAGGAGTCCAATGGGCCAGCGCCTTGAGCCCAGTCACCGCAGTGAGATTGTGGTGTAAAGGCGTAATTGAAATATAGCCCTCTTTGATGGTTTGGACATCGGTGGGGATGGCCGCTAGGGCCTTTTGCAGATCCGGTGGCCAAGCCTGATGGATAGCGGCGTCTTCCAATTCCTCGATCACTTCGCCGGCCAGCCAGTAGTAAGTTTTGCCCCGTGGGTCGAGGCGCTGTTCAAATTGGTCCACATAGCGGCGCACCCCCAGGCGAGTTACCCTGGCGCCTTTGAGGTCAGATTCGGCTAGGGCGGGCACGTTGACATTCAAAAGCAGCGGCTCTGCAAGGGGGAGGACTGCTTCGTTGGTCAGGAGTTGACCGATAAAGTGGGCGGCGGGGTCAAAGCTACGCTGGGTAAAGCTGGTTAAACTGGCGGCGATGGCAGGAATCCCTTCCATCGCCCCTTCCATGGCCGCAGAAACGGTGCCGGAATAGAGCACATCGGTACCTAGATTAGCGCCATGGTTGATGCCCGACACCACCCAATCTGGCGGGCTCTCCATCAACGCCCCCAGGGCGAGTTTGACACAGTCGGAGGGGGTGCCAGAACAGCTCCAAGCCCGAATCCCGGCGGGAAAGACCGCCTCGATAGCTTCCGCACGAATGGGTTTATGCATAGTCAGGCCATGGCCCGTGGCCGATCGCTCCCGATCGGGACAGACCACCGTCACCCGATGGCCGGCGGCGGCCAGGGTGGTGGCCAGGGTTCTGACTCCCAGGGCAAAAATGCCGTCGTCGTTGCTAACCAGGATGTTCATGACTTGCCCCCTGCCACACTAAAATAATCAAAGCTTGCTACCCTTAGCCGGCCTTAGTCTATCCCAAAGCCCTGCCCCAAGACCTTGAGGTAGGCCCTGTTTCTCCCCTAACCCCAACCCCATCCAGGATGACTACCCAACCCACCAGCCTAGAAGCCGACCTAATCGCCTTAAAAGCTGCTGCCCAACAAGCGATCGCGGCGGCAACCAACCTAGAAGACCTGGAGCAGGTGCGGGTTGGGTATCTCGGCAAAAAGGGGCAACTGTCCAAGGTGTTGGGGGGCATGGGTAAGCTCTCTGCGGCAGATCGCCCTCGCATTGGGGCCCTCGCCAACGACGTCAAAGACCTGATTCAGAGCCAACTAGAGCAGTCTAAGGCGACCCTAGAAGCGGCCAACATTGAGGCTCAACTAGCCGCTGAAACCCTGGATGTCACGATGCCTGGGGTGTTTCGACCCCAGGGGCGAATCCATCCTATCAACAGCATCATTGACCGGATTGTCGATATTTTTGTAGGGCTAGGGTATACCGTGGCCAGCGGCCCGGAGATTGAAACGGACTACTACAATTTCGAGGCTTTAAACTTTCTCCCGGATCATCCGGCCCGGGACATGCAGGATACCCTCTACCTGCCCAATGGCGATCTGATGCGAACCCACACGTCTAACGTCCAAATTCGCTACATGCAAGCCCACGAACCCCCTTTGCGGGCCGTTGCCATTGGCCGCTGCTATCGACGTGACACGGTCGATGCCACCCACGCCGCGGTTTTCCATCAAATAGAGTTTTTTGCCGTTGACACCCATATCACCTTCACTGACTTACGGGGCACCATTAAGGTGTTTTTAGAAGCCCTCTACGGCGACATTCCCGTACGGTTTCGGCCCAGCTACTTTCCCTTTACGGAGCCCTCGGCTGAAGTGGATGTGCAGTGGCAGGGAAAATGGTTGGAGGTGCTGGGCTGCGGCATGATTGACCCGAACGTTTTAAAGGCCGTGGGCTATGACCCAGAAGTCTACAGCGGGTTTGCCGCCGGCCTGGGGGTAGAACGGCTGGCAATGGTGCAGCACCAAATTGATGATATTCGCCGCTTGTATTCCAGTGATTTGCGATTTTTGCGGCAGTTTTAGGGGAACTGCTCACCCCCATGCCGGGCTCGTCTAGGGGCGGCCCTCTAGTCCATCCCTGGCCTAGCCACTGCCGCTGGGCCGAGATAGGTCCCCAGGCGGATAGGCCACGCCTCTGAGAGGGCTGCCTCGCTGGGGCGCCCCCTCCCCCAGCCGTCGGCAGCTCGAACCCAATTGCTATTAAGAAAACTTAACTTTGACTTTAGTTTTCCTATACTTTTGTTGCGGCAGATTGAGCTGAAGGAGTTTCTTCGTAATGCTATGGGGAGTAATCCCTTGTTTTTTTGAAAAAGCATGTATTCTGAGCTGTCTCTGGCCCCCCGTTATCGCCTGGATGATGAATCTGCCTGGCTCCAGGGAGTAGACCCCTTGCGGCGTTACTGGATTTTTGTCAACGGCGATGGGGAAACCCTGCGATCGCTGCCAGGGCTCAGTCCCTCCAACTTCGAAACCTTTCGCCAGGCCATACGCAGCTTTCGGGCCATGACCATTGGTGAAACGCTGACCCTACCGGCTGAATTAGGTCAGGAACTCACGATTATCTGTGTGGCTGAGAACTGCTATGCCCTTGCCGATCCATCGAGGGTGGCCCCCGTTTGGCATCTCTTTGATAGGGAAGCTCTGGAATCTTTGCTGATGACGGCTCACCCGGATTGGCAATGTGCTCCCCATCATCTGGAATTGGGGCGTTCGCTCTTAACCCTGGCCTGGGGCCAACCGGTGGCAGTCAAAGCAGCCTAAAGGAATGGGGCTAACTGCCCTTGAGTCCTAGCAACCCCTGCAGAGAAACCAGCAGCTGGATTTCCACAGATTGAAGGGCATCCGCTGCCGTTAAGGTAAACACCCACTGCACATTGACTGTAAACAGTGGAGTTTTGACCCGCCCTTTCACCTTGACTTGGCGAGTGTCTGTTGCCCCCGTAAGGATCTGACTGGCCAAGGGGACGGCGGTCATGCCCGTGGCTTCTTGGCTCAGGTATTGGGCGATGGCCTGGGGGCCCACAATGACCGCCTCAAAGGGGGGGGATAAAGTGCCGCGATCGCTAAACAAAGCCGCAACCGCCCCATAGTCCCCTTGGTTGAACGCCTCAAAATAGTCCTGGACAACGGGCTCTAGGGCGAGGGCTGAAACTTCTAGAAAGGATGTTGACATGGTGGGTTCAAACATAACTGGACGATTCTAGCCGGGACCGAGGTTACCCTTTGAGTCACGCCGCTAGAACCGTCCGAATCTGCTAATCAGGCCCAATTTAGGCCGCGTCCTTGGCTAGGCCAGGGGATCAATTCCCATGGTCACGACTACCTGACGCATAACGGTAATTTGCTGGTTAAAATCCAGCTTAGAAATTTGCCCGAACACCTTCTGGCCAGCGTCACCTAACTTGTAATAGCTGGGCACAGGAATCACGGTACCCGCCCGCATCTCCTCAGCCAGCTGGTACCAAAAGGCTAACTTGGTATTGTTGGTCAGTACCCCGTAGGCCCGAGTCAGGGGAGTACTGGTGCGATTGACCAGATCGCGCATGAACTGAAGCTGCTCTGCCTGGGGCAGAGCCTTCACCTGGGTGAGCAGCCCTTCGGCAAACTGCAGCCGAGCTGCACCAGGAGCCGCAGGCGTAATCGACCGACCCATATTTTCGT
>DVEE01000148.1 GCA_015295885.1 Leptolyngbyaceae cyanobacterium M65_K2018_010 | reverse complement strand
TCAAGCCTCCAACAGGGTTAATTGTATCACCCGATACAGATTGCCTGCCTCGAAATTGCTGGAATCATTTTGTTCTGTACTCCCGTGAGGTGAGAACGCTCAATCATTCTGCCTTTTTGCCTCGCCGGGCGATCGAGCAGGGGAGCGTACATTTCTATAGGTGCACATTTCTAAAAATGAGCCTTGCTGATTTTTAAGGATGTGGGGAAACAGCGCTATGGCTAGATGAATCCTTAGGCTGAGAAGAAATTCAGTCTTAGCTCCCATACGGACCGACTGTGCAAGTTGTGATTGGCGCAGGGTCACGTTCATAGAGGCCGTGTTTGCTGTCTGATTGTGTTGAAGGAACGCTGTCGAGATGTCTAATTTAGTGTTGCGAAATCGTTCAAAATTCCGGAGGCGGCCTAAGTCGTCCTTCTGGACCGCAAGTGTACCGCCCTTTGACCAAGCGGTTAAGCGGCTCTTTGGTCGCATGGGTGGTTGGACTTGGGTAGCCTGCATTCCTTTGGCTCTGAGCATTTTGGCCGTTTGGGGGATGGCTGCCCACGCCCAAGATGAACTGACCGCTGAGGATGTGCAAGTTGTCTTAAACAACATTTGGGTCACCATTGCGGCCTTTCTGGTGATTTTCATGAATGCGGGCTTCGCTATGGTAGAAACTGGCTTTGCCCGCCAGAAAAATGCCGTCAACATTCTGTCTAAAAACCTAATTGTTTTCGCTCTGGCTACCCTGGCCTACTGGTTCATTGGCTTCTCTCTGATGTTTGGGGCCAATGGCAGTGGCTGGGTTGGCTGGGGCAACTTCTTCCTGGGGGGGGCTCCTGAGCTCTACGGCCTAGGTCCCGATGGCATAAACCTATCGAAGGATACGTTCTTTCTTTTCCAGGTCGCCTTTGCCGGTACAGCGGCCACCATCGTTTCGGGGGCAGTGGCTGAGCGGGTTAAGTTTGTGGACTTCATCGTCTTCAGCCTGCTGTTAGTCGGTATTTCCTATCCCATTACCGGTCACTGGCTCTGGGGCGGCGGTTGGTTGGCTGAACTGGGTTTCCATGACTTTGCCGGCTCCACCATTGTGCACTCCGTCGGCGGTTGGGCCGCACTCATGGGGGCCGCCTTCCTGGGTCCCCGCATGGGTAAGTACACCGCTGAGGGTCAAGTCAGCGCCCTACCGGGTCATAACCTCAGCATTGCCACCCTGGGCTGTCTGATTCTCTGGATAGGCTGGTTTGGCTTTAACCCAGGCTCCCAACTGGCAGCAGATCTGGCCGTTCCCTACATTGCAGTCACGACTAACCTGGCGGCAGCGGCAGGGGGTGTGGCGGCGACCTTTACCTCCTGGTTCTTTAGTGGCAAGCCTGACCTGTCGATGACCATTAACGGCATCTTGGCCGGCCTGGTCGGAGTTACGGCGGGCTGCTACGTGGTAGGCTATGCCGGTGCTTTTTGGATCGGGCTGATTGCG
>DVEE01000430.1 GCA_015295885.1 Leptolyngbyaceae cyanobacterium M65_K2018_010 | reverse complement strand
TCGCATGTCGTCTCTGGATTATTACGATATTCTCACCCTGTTGCCAGACATGAGCGATCGGCAGCAGGCGATTTTGAACAAGGCCTTTAGTCTATTGGGTAAGCACAAATTTGGCGACTATCGGTGGGACGTTCAGGATCTGATTTCCGCCTGTTACGAGGCCGATCGCAGTACCGATGATGAAGGTAACGAAAAAACCGGCTCCTCCGCCCCTGCCCTGGAATGGAAACTGGGCAAGTTAGAGCGCTCGGATTACTTTCATCGCATGCAACACCTGGCCCCTAAGGATCTCTTTGCCCCAGGGCAGGTGACGGTATTGCAAATGAACGAGATTAGCCAAGAGGAGCAGCAGGTGATTTGCGCAGCCGTGTTGCGCCAGAGCTATCAGGCCCGCATGAACACCGCTAAGGACAAACTTACCCCAGAGGATGAAAATTTTCTGCCCTATCCGGTCTTCATTTTAATTGAGGAAGCCCACCGCTTTGCCCCAGCCCACGAGCCTTCCCGCTGTAAACAAATTTTGCGCACCATTCTGAGTGAAGGCCGCAAGTTTGGCATGGGTGTGGGCCTCATTACCCAACGCCCGGGCAAGCTCGACTCTGACGTGCTCTCCCAGTGCATGAGCCAATTCCTGATGCGGATTGTCAACCCCGTCGATCAGGACAGCCTTAAGTACGGCGTTGAAGCAGCCGGGCGCGATTTGCTCAAGGAACTACCCGCCCTCACCAAAGGGCAGGTGATTATCTCGGGAGCCTGCGTGAATACCCCCGTGCTATGCCAGGTGCGCAAACGGCAAACCCAGCACGGGGGCGAAACCATGAATGCCCCTGAAGCTTGGCTAGGGCACTTTCAGAAACATCGCCAACAAGCTCGCAAACTAGAACAAGCCCCACTGGGGAGCTCTGGCAAAAAGGCGGAAACCTTTGGCGGCGTCAGCATTGAATAGCCATCCAGAGGCAGCAAAGGCAATCCGTTCAAGCCCGCTTACCTGAGCGGACTACCTACTTCAACCAGCCCTTGAGGCGGGAAGCAACTTGAGGTCGGCGTAGCTTGCGCATTGCCTTGGTTTGAATTTGACGAACCCGCTCGCGGGACAGGTTAAAAATACCCCCCACCTCTTCTAGGGTGTGGGTTTCTCCCGTGGCTAATCCATAGCGCAGGGTAATAATGTCTTTCTCCCGTTCGGTCAGAACCTCCGAGAGTACGCTGGTAATTTCCTGGCGCATCATGGTTTCGCTAATTTTGGATTCTGGGGTTTGGGTACTGCTATCTTCTAACAGTTCCATCAGCTCAGTATCTTCTCCCTTACCGACCCGATGATTGAGGGAGAGCGATCGCCGCCGCACCTGTTGCAAACTTCTGAGTTGATCAACGGTGACATCGAGGGCTTCGGCCAGTTCTTGTTCAGTCGGGTTACGCTGCAAATCCCGTCGCAGATCTCGATGGGCCTTCTTAAGTTTGTTGAGTTTTTCCACAATGTGAATGGGCAAGCGGATGGTCCGAGCATCGTTGGCGATGGTACGGGTAATTCCCTGCCGAATCCACCAGTAGGCATAGGTTGAAAACTTATAACCCTTATCGGGATCAAATTTTTCGGTGGCCCGGTTGAGACCAAGGGCCCCCTCCTGAATTAAGTCAAGAAAGGGAACACCCCTATTTAAATAGCGCTTAGCGATCGAGACTACCAAGCGCAGGTTGGATCGAATCATCCGCCGCTTAGCCGCGCGACCCTCCTGAAGCCTTTGGGTAAACTCGGCATGGGTCAAATTTAGCTTGGCCAAAAGTTCCGGGCGGGTGGGTTTACGGCCTAGCTCCTTGGTCAGTTTTTCACTGGCGTTGTCAACCTTAGTCAGAAACCTCAC
This sequence comes from Leptolyngbyaceae cyanobacterium M65_K2018_010, assembly GCA_015295885.1. Taxonomy (GTDB): domain Bacteria; phylum Cyanobacteriota; class Cyanobacteriia; order Phormidesmidales; family Phormidesmidaceae; genus Nodosilinea. The sequence continues at coordinate 4,229 of DVEE01000430.1, read as the reverse complement.
CTGACGGGCCAGCTCAATTTCTTCACTGGGTTCAAGCAATGGATAACGCGCCATCTCCTTGAAGAAGGCGCCAACGGCGTCATCACTCAGGGTTTTGCTGTAGCCGGACAGACCCATCTCAGCCAGCTCACTCACCTGAGTAAACTTAGCGAGTACCTCCCGGTCTTCTTCCCAGGCAACAGATTCTGGGGTGAAGTCGCCATCCCCGAGCGAGGATTTTTCAGTAACCCGACTGAAGTCAGTAGGGAATTCCTCCAGGGCATTATCTGACCAAGAGATAGGACTGTCTGTATTGGGGTTATAGGTCGTGGTCATAGGGGGTAAATAAAACTGTATGCCTACAGGTTTGAAGAAGGTATATCGGATTGCTCGGGATATGGCAACCCCTTCTACCCTTTTTTGCCTAACATCTTGAGTGACGACGGATTTTGTGAGTCCACAATACGAATTTTTCGGAAATTTCCTAGGCAATGTAACATTTCTTTGGCAATCTTGCGTAGTGTAACAAGCTTTCCTGGATTTGCAGCTCTCCTTCCAGAAAAATCTCCAGCCATTTTGGAGAGGCCTCTTTTTTTCCACAGATCTACATCGGGCTTGAGGCGAACTCAACCCAACAACTTGTGAGGATGATCGTTATGACCTTGAAATTGGATCTCTAGATGACCTAGATCGATCTGGGGGGCGGATCAGGTCGAAATTGATCAGCGGCATACCCAGTCTCCAGTAACTTGATCAATTCCAGCGAAATTCGTCAATTTTCCGCTGGAGTTTTTCCGTGGGTTTTTCCACAGTCCCTACAAGTTTCCAAACCGCTCTACACTGGCATAGGCCCCCAACCCTGGATGGCATGGTCAAACCGAGTTCCCCTCAACAAACGGATAAACCCGGTTGGGTCAATGCCCTGGTTGATTATGGCGGTCAACCAGAGATCTATACCTACCGCGTACCCGACGACCTAGAGGTGCAGGCCGGAGACATATTGACGGTGCCCTTTCGGCAACAGCAGGTCGGGGCGATCGCCATAGCCCTGCTTGCCTCTCCGCCTCAGCTGTTACACCCAGAGCAAATCCGTCCGATTGAGGGGATTGTCGAAAAGAGGTTTTTCTCATCCTCCTACTGGGCCCTGTTACAGCGAGTGGCGGAGTACTACCAAACTCCGCTGGTCCAGGTACTGAAGGCCGCTCTACCACCGGGGCTATTGGCCCGCTCCCAACGGCGGCTGCGGCTCTGCCCTGAACGCCTGCCCGCCCAGATCAACACCCAGATCACTCCAGCGGTGCTAAATCTGCTTAATACCTTGCGGCAGTCAACCACTGGCGATTATGCCTGGCCCTATCTCCAGCGGCAGGGGCACAGTTATCGGGCCATGCAGAAACTGATTCAACTGGGATGGGCTGAGTCATACCTAGCCGCCCCCCAGTTCTCCAAGCCCCAGCGGCAGCAAGCGGTGACGGTCGTGAGCAACCCAGGGGGCACCAGCCCGGAGCTAACCCCTCGCCAGGCGGAGATTCTGACCACCCTCCGGCACCACGGCGGCGACCTCTGGCTGAGCGAAGCCCTGCAGCTCTGTAAAACCAGCAGTGCTACCCTGAAACGCCTGGTGGCCAGTGGTCACCTGGTCATCGAGGCTCGCGAAAGACTACGCGCTGAGGCGGGGCCAACCCTGGCCGCCGACCAACCCAAGGCGCTCACGCCGGATCAAGCCAAGGTCGTGACCGTGATTAATAGCTGCGATCGGGCCCGCCAAATTTTGCTGCATGGGGTCACCGGATCAGGCAAAACCGAAATTTACCTCCAGGCCATTGCCCCCCGCCTAGCCGCCGGTCAGTCAGCCCTGGTGCTGGTGCCCGAAATTGGCCTCACCCCCCAACTGACCGATCGCTTTCGCCGTCGTTTTGGCCCTCAGGTTTGTGTTTACCACAGCGGCCTGGCCGATGGAGAGCGCTACGATGCCTGGCGGCAAAGCCTGCACCGTCAAAATCCGCTGGTGATGATTGGCACCCGCTCAGCGGTTTTTCTACCCCTAAGGGATCTAGGCCTAATTATTTTGGATGAAGAACACGACAGTAGCTATAAGCAGGATGTCCCCCCCTGCTACCATGCCCGTACCGTAGCCCGCTGGCGTGCCAGTCTAGAGAATTGCCCGCTGATTTTAGGTTCGGCCACTCCTTCCTTAACGACCTGGGTGGAGTGCCGTGACCTCAGTCCTGCCCCCCCGCAAGGTCTGCCAACCATCTACCTCTCTCTGCCAAAACGAGTTCATGCTCGACCACTGCCGACGGTGCAGGTGATCGACATGCGAGAAGAACTGCACCAGGGAAACCGCAGCATTCTGAGTCGGCACCTGCAAACAGCCCTACAGGAGATGAAACGGCAGGGCAATCAGGGATTACTGTTTATCCATCGGCGCGGCCATAGCAGCTTTGTTTCCTGTCGCAGTTGCGGTTACGTGATCATGTGCCCCCACTGCGATGTTTCTCTGTCTTACCATCAGCCCCATGCCCACAGTGCCATGACCCTGCGCTGCCACTACTGCGGCTACAGCCAGGGGCACCCTCACCACTGCCCGGAATGTGGTTCTCCCTACCTAAAGCACTTTGGCAGCGGCACTCAGCGGGTCGTCAATGCCCTGGCCGAAACCTTGCCTGAGCTATCCTGCCTCCGCTTTGCTGGGGGCGAAGCCGATCTATTAGTAGGCACCCAAATGTTGACCAAGGGCATCGATCTCCCCCAGGTTACCCTGGTCGGTATTATGGCCGCCGATGGCCTGCTCTATATGAATGATTATTGGGCGGGTGAACGGGCCCTGCAAATGTTGATTCAGGTCGCTGGTCGGGCCGGTCGTGGCGAACAACCCGGAGAAGTGATTTTGCAAACCTACACCCCTGAACACCCGGTTATTGCTGCCGTTACTCGGCATGACTATGAAACCTTTTTAGCACCGGAGTGGGCCCAGCGGCAGTTGCTCCAGTATCCGCCGGCCAGTCAACTGGTCCTGCTTAGGCTCGGCAGCACCGACCCGGATCTCGTGCCGCAGGTAGCCATGACCCTGGCTGATAAACTCAAGCTATTGCTTCAAGGGATCCCGCACAGTCTGCTGGGTCCGGCCCCAGCCCCGATTGTGCGGGTAGCCCGCCGCTATCGTTGGCATATTCTGCTCAAGTTTCCCCTGGGGATAGCTCTGCCGGACTTGCAAGGGTTGAGGGCGGTGTGCCCAGCGACGGTTAGCCTGACGATTGATGTAGACCCGTTAAACCTGACCTAGACCATGCGAAATCCTTTTTGGCGATTGAAGACCCTACCCTGGGGGCCACTCCTGGGAGCCTCAGCCCTGGGGGTGGCGATCGCTGCCGTTGCCGATATCTTTTTGGGGGCGGCCCTTATCTGGCTGATGGGAAGCCTCAGTGGTGCCCTCATGCCCTTTTTTCAAATCCTGCTGATTGGGCTGCCGGTGGCAGCAGGATTTGGGGTGGGGGCCTTAGCCCTGGTCATGATGGAACGGACCTTTTCCCACATTTACCTGGAAACTGGGGTGCTCTGGGCTCTGATCGCCTGCCTGGGCCTGGTGCTTTTTCTCAAGAGCTGGCTACCTTTTCCCTCTGCTTTGGTTACATTCGGCTATAGCCAAATGGTAGGAGTTCTGCTGGGTGTTTTCCTCACCGGCAAGCGCCACTGGCGATAAAGGCGATAAAAAAGGAGCTATGCATGGCATAGCTCCAAATCCGTGCATGGCTTGGTTAAACCAGAAGCCCGCTAAACCTAGAAACTGGTGCGGCGGTACTGCCCGCCACCATTTCCAGAGCTACGGCTGTTGTCGCGATCGTTATCGCGGGGACGAGCTTTGTTGACGCGCATTTCGCGGCCCATCCACTCAGCCCCATCAAGAGCCTCAATGACCGTGTCTTCTTGGGTTTCAGCGGCCATATCGACAAAGGCGAAGCCCCGAGGACGACCGGTTTCACGATCGATGGGTAGGCTCACCCGGCTGACATCACCGTACTCATTAAACACCCGCTCCAGATCTTCGCGGGTGACATCGTAGGACAAATTACCAACATAAATAGACATAGGATTCTCTCCTGAATCGACAAGTGTAGCGAGTAAACGGAGATGAACCTGTGTCGGAAATCGAAATGAAATGAAACAAGCGTAATCTACCGAAAACTGACCATAAGTATGGTAACACTGTTGTTCCCAGGTTGGGGGGGCTAAGATTCAAATCTTGCGGC
>DVEE01000159.1 GCA_015295885.1 Leptolyngbyaceae cyanobacterium M65_K2018_010 | reverse complement strand
CGACCCCCCTTAGAAGTCACGACAAGTAGGGACAAGCCATTTCTAACCCTTAAACCGTTATTCACTTCTGGAGAAAGCATCGTGGAAAAAATGATTGTAGTGGTGTTTGATAACGAGACCCAGGCGTAATGAAGGCGTGACCCAGCTCAAAAGCCTGCACAAACAGGCGGATTTCACCCTGTTTGTGACGGCGGTGACTGCTAAAAACGCCAGCGGCGAAGTAAAAACGCTGCAAGCCCAGGGGGATGTGCTGCAATTCCTCAAACAAAGTCGAGCGGCGCTGGAGAATACGGATTGTTCCCGGATGACTCAGCCCCCCGGTAGGGTTGGCCTACTGGGGGGTTAGCGTTTGGGCTACCCTGGCGGGTGGCCCTTGGGAGGAGAGCCGCGGGTCAGGTGGTGATTGCAGGGGGGCTAATTGCTCACCCCCGCCTGCCTCAAAAAAAGTACTTTTTGAATGTTCCAGCTACAAGTACGGTGCAAAAATAGCTTTCGGTCGTTTGTTCAGTGGTTGGGGCTAAGGCCCAGTGGACTCGTGGCCAACCAAACCCTGCCAGTCCGTAGTGCCAGAATGCCGTCTATGCCTACCTCAAAAAAACGCGTGCTGATTGTTGATGACGAACCCAGCCATCGCCTGCTTCACAGGATGTATTTTTCGGCGGTATGGTCTGTAGATGTTGACCTGGCCGAAGCTAGTAACGGCCAAGAATCCGTCTTGATAGCCGAGCAATGGCAGCCCCATTTAATCCTGATGGATTTATGGATGCCCCAAATGGATGGGTATGAAGCAATCCGAGCGATTCGGGCTGGGGCAGAAGCAAAACCTGGGGGTGGAGTTGAAACCCTTAGCCCTCAAATTATTGTTATCTCCGCGGCTACCAGTGAACTCAGTCGTTCCCTGGCGTTTGAGGCCGGGTGCGACGCTTTTGTTTGCAAGCCCTACGAAATGAAGCAGTTGTATGAACTGGTTAAGCAACACCTGGCCACCATTGACAGAGCGATTCAAGTCACCTCTAACATGCTGCTCACGGCCTGAGCAAACAGCTTGATCAGGGCACGTCTGCGCTAAAACACTGTAATTCTAGTGATAATAAAACGTCTTCTAACTACTCCCCAAAAACTATGAAAAGTAGACACATGCTAAGAAAGGTCTTTGCAATTCTGCTCATTGCTCTGCTTCTGGTCGGTAGTCTAACCCCACCGGCCTATGCCTGTACCGGCATTCGCCTGAAGGCAGAAGATGGCTCGGTAGTCCACGCTCGGACGATGGAATTTGCTATTGATATTCATTCTGATGTGATTGTGGTGCCACGGGGTTATCAACGAACGGGCACGACCCCCGATGGTAAAGCAGGTCTCAAGTGGGGAGCCAAGTATGCCAGCGTTGGGGCCAATGGCCTCGGCCTGCCGCTAATTGTGGATGGGTTGAATGAGAGAGGGTTGGCGGTCGGATTGTTTTACTTTCCCACCACTGCCGGATACATGAGCTACAGTGCTTCCGATGCAGGCAAGACCCTTGCCCCTTGGGAAATGGGCTCATGGATTTTAGATAACTTTGCCACCGTTGAGGAAGTGAAAGCCAACGTCAGTAAAGTGGTGGTGCCAGATGTTGTGTTTGAAGGCTGGGGATTTTCGCCCCCAGTTCATTATGTGGTGCACGATGCGGCGGGTAACAGCATTGTGATTGAGTACGTTGGGGGTAACCTCAATGTTCACGACAACCCGCTAGGGGTGATGTCAAACTCCCCAACCTTTGATTGGCATATGACCAATCTCAGGAACTATGTGAACTTCTCCCTCACCAATGTTCCCCCGGTGCAGTTAGGGACGGTCAAGTTACTGCCCTTTGGTCAGGGTTCAGGTATGTTGGGCTTACCAGGAGACTTCACCCCGCCCTCCCGGTTTGTGCGGGCGGTAGCCTTCAGCCAGTCGGTACTACCGTCTAATACTGGGAATGATGCTGTGCTCCAGGCTTTTCACATTCTGAATAACTTTGATATCCCCAAAGGGGCGGCCCGAGAAGCTGAAAAAGACGAACATGGCAACATTCTGGCCGATTACACCATCTGGACTAGCGCTAACGATCTGAAGGCCAAGCGGTTCTACTTTCGCACCTACGAAAATAGCCAGATTCGTATGGTGGATCTGACTAGCATGAATCTGAATGCCCGAGATATTAAAACTATCTCGATGAAGGGCAATGAGGTGATCCAGCCTTTGAGCTAATGGCCTGAAGAACGGCTTCCATCTATCTGGAATACCTTAGAAAATTACCCTTTCAAGGAAGGGTAATTTTTTTTAAAATCCCTGCGGGATTAAATATTTTTTAAGGCGTATTTATCCATAATTCTGCTTATCTATTCCTTGCGATTTAATGCGATAATAGTTGAAATCTACCAGTAGTCTCCCTTCTTTTTTCATGAATCATGAAATGGAGTCTTTTGCTTAAGGTTCTTCCCTTGACCACTATCTTCTGCATGGCTAAGGTAAGTCTGTATTTTCTGGGTTGGGAACCCTGGGCTTTCGACTCTTTAACCGGCTCTTTATTTGGTGCAGCCACGTTTGTGGTGGCCTTTTTGTTGAGCGGTACCCTGAGCGATTACAACGCCAGCAAAGATATGGTGGTGCAGCTGGCTAATGCTGTAGAAACCATTCAGGATGCTAATTTACTTTGTGCTGCCGACCTTTCTGGCTATGACCCTAAGCCTTTAACCAAATCATTAGTTGAGGCTCTGCAGGCAATTATGGACTGTTTACAGCAGAATAAATCCTTCACAGTCGTAGACCAAGCCTTTAGCCAGGTCAATCTGCATTTTTTGGGGCTGCAAAGGATGGCGGGGGATTCAGTAGCCAACCGAGTGCAGAGCGAGTTAGCAAAAATGCGAATTTTAGTAACTCGCATGCACCTAATTCGCAGCACCGATTTTTTAGGCCCTGCCTATGCCCTGCTGGAAATCTTTCTGGTGGGTGCGGTGTTGTCATTGCTGCTAATAGGTGCGGATCGCTTCAGCGAAAATCTTGTGGTGGCCTGCTTTCTGTTTACTTCTTTTACCTATCTACTGCTGCTGATTAAAGACCTGGATAACCCCTTTCGGTATGACGGTAAATCTGTGGTTGAGGTGGATCTTGCCCTATTGACTGCGACTTGCGATCGCATACAAAAATCCTTATCTTCTAGTGTATTGGTTGAGTCATAAATGGCATTCTTTAACAAACTCGGCATCCAATCAAAGCTAATCTCCCTAGTGCTTTTGGTAAGTTTGCTGTCCATTCTGTTAACTGGGTTAGTAAGCTATACCAGCAGCCGAAGCTCTATGACTGAGGCCGCCTATAACCAACTGCTTGGGTTGCGTAACGCTAGAGCGCAGGCCATTGAAACTTTCTTTAATACTTTACAAGAGCATACGCTAACTCTCAGCTATCAAACGATGGTGGTCGATGCCATTAATCAGTTCAAACCTGCTGTGCAAACTTTAAACGATAGTAGGCTGGCACCAGCTCAAATGCAGGAATTAGAAAACTACTATGCCCAAGAGATCATTCCAAAACTCAAACAAAATATAGGTGGCAACCCAACAGTACCTACCTATTTTCCTCCAACTGCCGCTGCTCAATACCTGAATTACTATTACACCGCAAAAAATCCCTACCCAGCCGAACGAGAGAAGCTCATCAATGCTGGCGATGGCAGCGACTATAGCAAAATCCATGAACAATTCCACAATCGATTTCGAGTTGTTGCCCAGGTCTTTGACTACTACGACATCTTTCTGATTGATATCGATACAGGAGTTGTTCTGTATTCTGTGACTAAGGAAATTGACTTTGGCACCAACTTAAAAACGGGTCCCTTTTCTGATTCGGGTTTGGCCAGGGCCTACGAAATGGTTCGCAAGTCGAGAGACCCAGAATTTGTGGGCATGATTGACTTCGAGCAATACCAGCCGACCTATGGCAAACCCTCTGCGTTTGTAGGCACGACGGTCTTTGATGGTGATGAATTTACTGGTGCACTTGTCATTCAGATTCCTTCCGATCGCATTGATCAAATTATGAATGCCAACGAAAAGTGGGAAGAGGTTGGTCTGGGTAAGACTGGAGAAACCTATCTGGTTGGGCCAGACAATCTGTTGCGTTCGACCACTCGCTTCTTTATTGAAGACCCAGAAGCCTACTTCAAAACCCTGGGGAGGGAAGGGGGCCCGACTGACCAAATTGCATTGATGAAAAGTGCCCAGACCCCGCTATTAATTCAACAGGATAAAACCGTTAGCACTCAGAATGCATTAAATGGAAAATCCGGGATTGATTCCCACGCTGATTACCGGGGAGTTGCCGTACTGGGTGCCTATCAACCCATTAAATTAGGAGATTTTGATTGGGCATTAATTGCCAAAATGGATCAGAATGAAATCTTTAAAGGCATTCGTGACCTGACCAAACGTTTATTAGTGTCAGCGGCCATTTTAGTTCCCCTGATTACCCTGCTATCCATTTGGTTAGCAAAATCATTCCTGACGCCGATTCGAAAGCTCATGGCAGGAACCCATGAAATCGCTGCAGGCAATAGTGATGTTGAAGTCCATGTAAAGTCTCAGGACGAGTTTGGGGAACTGGCGAACTCCTTTAATACCATGGCTAAGACCTTGCATGAAAAAGAGTTGGCAATTCAATCTCAAATGCAAGAAAACGATCGTCTACTCCTCACGATTCTGCCACCCAAAGCGGCGGAGCGGATGAAAAGCGGCGAACAGGATATTGCTGATAGCTACCCCAATGTGACGGTGCTATACGCGACTCTAGAAGGATTCAACAGCCTATCCGCTGAGCTGTCTCCTGAGCAGGCAATTGTTTTGCTGAATGAGGTGATTGGGGCCTTTGACGAGGCGGCGGAGCAATTTGGGGTAGAAAAATTACGCAGTATGGGGTCTACGTACCTGGCGGTATGTGGCCTATCTGTACCGCGAGTGGATCACGCTAAACGAACCGTCGATTTTGCTCTGGCCATGTTGACTATTGTTCGTCGATTTAGTCAGAAACAGGGCGTTGATCTGAGCCTGGATATTGGTATTCACACCGGGCCAATCGCCGCTGGGGTAGTGGGTAAACGCCAGTTCAACTACGAAGTCTGGGGAGAAACCATTAATATCGCCCGTGGCATTCACCAGTCACCGGGGCAGAACGTTATTCAGGTAACCAAGTCGGTCGTTGATGGACTGCAAGGGCTGTACCACTTTCAGCAGGTAGCCGATATCGCCGTCAAGGGTCGGGGCAAACTTCCGGTTTGGGAGGTTACTCCCCTGGCAGCCTTTGCGGCCGAAGCGGGCGTTCGGGAGGCTTAAGCGATGCAAACGGACTTTTTCTTACAGAGCAGTCTTGGGTGGGTACTGGCCCTGGTCCTTGGCTTTCCCCTGGTGATGCTGGTACTGGGCGAGTTGATTTTGCAGCAAGAGCGCCGCAGGCGACCGATTGCCGCCCCCCTGCGAATTTTACGCAGCTGGGTATTTCCCTCCCTGGCGTTATTTGTCTTGCTCTATAAGGTCATTGGGCTACCCCGCCCAGAGGTTTGGGTGCGTATTTCTGAAACCCTGTTGTGGATCACGGTGATCTACGCCGCCCTGACGCTGCTGAACATCATTCTGTTTGAAGACGCGCCAGAAGGAAGCTGGCAGGCGAAAGTTCCCCAACTTTTCAGAGATTTGGGACGGTTTGTGCTGGTGTTGGTCGGGGCGGCCATCGTTCTATCTACGGTGTGGGGGGCCAATCTGGGAGGGCTGCTGACGGCCCTAGGGGTTGGCTCTCTGGTCATCGGTCTGGCGCTCCAGGGCAGTTTAGGCAATATTTTTTCGGGCATCTCCCTGCTGTTTGAGCAACCCTTTACCCTGGGGGAATGGATTCAGGTGGGAGATCGACTAGGCCGGGTGGTGGAAATTAACTGGCGATCGATTCATCTCGAAACCGTCTCAGGGGATCTGGTGGTTGTGCCCAATTCAGAAATTGCCCAGGGCTCTTTCACCAACTTTAGCCGCCCCGAGCCCACCTATGAGAAGGAGATTGACGTTGCCTTTTCCTACGATGACCCGCCCCGCAA
>DVEE01000572.1 GCA_015295885.1 Leptolyngbyaceae cyanobacterium M65_K2018_010 | reverse complement strand
GGGGAGCAAAGCCGGGGGTGCCTACGAACTGACTAGCCTGGGATTGGCGGGCCTGATCCTCCTCTAGATCTACTAAGAACTCCCGCACCGCCCCAAAGTCGATCAGCACCAACCGCCTATCCAGGCTACTGCGAATAATATTGGGGGGCTTAATATCCCGGTGAATAATGTGATTGCGGTGGATAAACCGCACCACTGGAATAATCTCGCTGAGAAAGTATTTGACCTGTGCTTCAGTTTGGCGGCCGCGCTGGCGCACCTCCTGGGCTAGGGTTTGTCCTTGGATATAGTCCTGCACCAGGTAAAACTCTCCCTCGATGGTGAAGTAATCGACCAGGCGAGGAATCTGAGAGTGGCTGCCCAGACTGGCCAGGGTTCTGGCCTCTCGCCGAAACCGTACCTTAGCCCGTTGCAGGGATACCTCACTTTTTGTTTTGGGGCAGAGTTGCTTAATGACGCAGTAGGGTTGCCCCGGTAAGGTCAAGTCCCTCACCAGATAGGTCACCCCAAAGCCGCCCTGGCCAAGCTGCCTCAAGACTTGATAGCGATTTCGAAATAGAGTTTGGGCATAGTAACACTTAAGGATTTCCCCCGTGACAGTGGAGTCGCGGGTCAGGGGGGAACGGTAGGCGGGTGACTCTCCCATGAAGGCTGGCCTGATCCTAAAAAGAGTTCGTTCTAGATCGCCGGGGGAACATCCCGAAGGGCCGTCGGCTGAGTCAGAGGTGAAACCCTTCTAATCTCTGCTTGGGCGCAACAAACTCAACGATGCCCTGGGCTGCGACTCCTTTCTAACGCCTCTACAGCCCAGGAGTTAACAGACACAGGCATAACTTAACTAAATCTTACCGACAGCCCAAAAACTTAGTGAAGCAACGATGACAAAATATCACATCCCCGGGCGTTACCGCCTACGTAGGTTCAGCTAGCCCCTAGGGGGGTGGAGCCTGGGGTAACCAAAAGGTGAAGTCGGTTCCCACATTAACCTGGCTTTTGACAGTAATTTCTCCCCCCTGGATTTCCACCAGCCGACGACAGATGGTTAGCCCCAGGCCGGTTCCTCCGGAGCGGCGGTTACGGGAGCGATCCGCCCGCCAAAAACGCTCAAACACGTAGGGTAGATCTTCGGCGACAATGCCAATGCCCGTGTCCTTAACGCTAACGTACACTCGCTTAGCCTCGGCCCAAAGGTCAACGGTCACCGTTCCCTGATCGGTGTATCGCAGGGCATTGCTCAGCAGGTTGATGATGATCTGCTCAATTCGGCTGGGGTCGGCGTACACAGCGGGTAAGTCGGTGGGACAATGTAGCTGAATCTGAACCGATTCAGAGTTAGTCAATTGATCTTCAAAGGTGCGCACCAAGGCCGTTATCAGGGGACATAGTTCGACCCTTTGGGCTTGAATGGGCAAATACCCCGCCTCTAACTTCGACAGTTCTTGTAGATCATTGACGAGCCGCTGCAGCC